>DFGY01000051.1 GCA_002372505.1 Firmicutes bacterium UBA3738 | reverse complement strand
TGAATTCTTCTGCAAGCCGGGTACGGATCTTGAATGGTTTAATTTCTGGAAGGATTACTGCGAGAACTTCCTTAAGTCCCTGGGAATGAAGGAAGAGCATTACCGCCTTAGAGATCACGAGCAGGAAGAGCTTTCCCACTACAGTGCGGCCACTACGGATATTGAGTATCTGTTCCCCTTTGGCTGGGGCGAGCTTTGGGGCATTGCCGACCGTACGGACTTTGACCTTACTCAGCATCGTGAACATTCAGGTGAAAAGATGACCTTCGTCGAAGGTGAAGGTAAAGATAAGGAAGAATACATTCCGTACTGCATCGAGCCATCGCTGGGAGCTGACCGTGTGACTCTGGCATTCCTCATCGAAGCATACGACGAGGATATTCTTACAGACAGCAAGGGCAAGGAAGATGTGAGAGTTGTTCTCAGATTCCACCCGGCACTGGCGCCCTTTAAGGCTGCAGTACTGCCTCTTTCAAATAAGCTTGCAGATCAGGCTGAGGAAGTGTATGACCAGCTCAGCAAGTATTTCAATGTTGATTTCGACGTTAGCGGCTCCATTGGCAAGCGCTATCGTCGTCAGGATGAGATAGGTACGCCATTCTGCATTTGTGTTGACTTTGACACTGCGGAGGACGGCCAGGTTACGATTCGTGACCGTGACACTATGGAGCAGATCCGTCTGCCAATTGAAGACGTTAGGAAGTATATTGAGGATAGAATGGAATTTTAGGAGGTAACAATTATGGAGAAATTTGTTTACTCGTTTAACGAGGGCAACAAAGACATGCGCTACGTCCTTGGAGGCAAAGGCGCAAACCTTGCTGAGATGACTAAAATAGGTCTGCCGGTGCCTTTCGGTTTCACCGTAACGTGCCAGGCCTGCAACAAATACTACGAAGACGGAATGACCGTATCAGATGACCTGGTTGCTGAAATTATGGACAAGCTGGCTGAGCTGGAATCCGTAAGCGGCAAGAAGTTCGGCGATCCTGACAATCCGCTACTGGTATCCGTCCGTTCAGGTGCTCCATTCTCCATGCCGGGAATGATGGACACTATTCTCAATCTTGGACTTAACGATGACTCCGTAAAGGGCATAGCAAAGCTTACAGGCAACGAAAGATTTGCATATGACAGCTACAGAAGATTCATCCAGATGTACTCAGACATCGTTCTCGAAATCGAAAAGAAAAAGTTCGACGTTATTTTCGATGGAAAGAAAGAAGAAAAGGGCGTCAGCCAGGACGTTGATCTGACGGCAGATGACCTTAAAGAAATAATTGAAGACTACAAGAAGCTTGTAGTTGCTGAAATGGGCAAGGGCTTCCCTGAAGACCCGAGAGATCAGCTCATGGAGGCAGTTCTCGCTGTATTCCGCTCATGGAACACTCCGAGAGCCGTACTTTACAGAGAACTGAACAACATTGATTCTTCTCTGGGTACAGCCGTAAACGTACAGGAAATGGCCTTTGGTAACATGGGCGACGATTCCTGCACAGGCGTTGCCTTTACACGTAGCCCTTCAACAGGCGAGAAGAAGGTATTCGGTGAATTCCTTGTAAACGCCCAGGGGGAAGACGTTGTTGCTGGCATCAGAACTCCTCAGCCAATGGAAGAGATGGCCAACACATTCCCGGAAGTTTACGAGCAGTTCCTTAAGATTGCCGAGCTCCTTGAGACTCACTACAAGAACATGCAGGACATGGAGTTTACCGTTGAGCGCGGCAAGCTGTACATGCTTCAGACCCGTGACGGTAAGAGAACGGCTCAGGCTGCTGTAAAGGTTGCCTGCGACATGGTTGAAGAGGGACTCATTACAAAGGAAATCGCTCTTACGAGAGTTGAACCGGATCAGATAGACATGCTGCTGCACCCCAACTTCTCAGACGAGGCTCTGAAGAACAACGAAGCAGTTGCAAAGGGACTTCCCGCCAGCCCGGGAGCCGCTGCAGGACACATTTACTTTACTGCTGACGATGCTGCTGCTGCAGCTGCCGAAGGCAAGAAGGTAATTCTGGTCAGAGCAGAGACTTCACCTGAGGACCTGGCAGGCATGGTTGCCGCCGAAGGTATTCTCACAGAGCGCGGCGGTATGACTTCCCACGCTGCAGTAGTAGCCAGAGGAATGGGTAAGTGCTGCGTAGCAGGATGCTCAGCAATCAGCCCCAACGAAGAAACTAAGACAATGACAGTTGGCGACATGACACTGAAGGAAGGCGACTTCATTTCAATCGACGGTTCCGCCGGCAATGTATACGTAGGCGAGCTTGAAATGGTTGAGCCGGACCTTTCCAACGACTTTGCTCAGATTATGGAATGGGCAGACGAAGTGAGAACTTTGAAAGTCAGAACAAATGCCGACAACCCGACTGACTCCGCTCAGGCCGTTAAGTTCGGTGCAGAGGGCATAGGACTTTGCCGTACTGAGCACATGTTCTTCGGCGAAGACAGAATCAAGGCTATGAGAAGAATGATTCTCGCTGACGAAGAGTCCGAGAGAAGAGAAGCTCTGAAGCTGCTCCTGCCTTACCAGAAGGAAGACTTCAAGGGAATCTTCGAGGTTATGGAAGACCGTCCGGTTACAATCAGAACCATCGACCCGCCACTTCACGAATTCGTTCCTCATACAGATGAGGAAATAAAGGTGCTGGCTGATGAGTTCGGACTGGACTTTGATAAGCTTAAGAACAGAGTTAACGACCTTAAGGAATTTAACCCCATGCTGGGTCACAGAGGTTGCCGTCTGACTATTACTTATCCTGAAATCGCTGAGATGCAGGGTGAGGCAATCATACTGGCCGCCATCGAGCTTAAGAAGGAAAAGGGCCTGGAGGTTACTCCGGAAATCATGATTCCTCTGGTAGGAAACGTAAAGGAACTGGCCTTCGTTAAGAAACGCGTAGTTGAGACTATTGAAAAGGTCTTCGAGCGTGAAGGTGAAAGCGTTAACTACATCGTTGGAACAATGATAGAAATTCCGAGAGCAGCTCTCACAGCAGACGAAGTTGCCCAGGAAGCTGACTTCTTCTCCTTCGGAACCAACGACCTGACTCAGATGACTCTGGGATTCTCCCGTGACGACACAGGTAACATCATCAGAGAATATGAAGACCTGGGAATCTTTGAACAGGATCCATTCCAGACTCTGGATCAGACAGGCGTCGGTCAACTGGTTGAAATGGCTGCCCAGAAGGGCCGCAAGACTAAGAGCAACCTTA
Organism: Firmicutes bacterium UBA3738; assembly: GCA_002372505.1. Classification (GTDB taxonomy): domain Bacteria; phylum Bacillota; class Clostridia; order Peptostreptococcales; family Anaerovoracaceae; genus UBA3738. The sequence goes on along the minus strand of DFGY01000051.1, from coordinate 14,204 downwards.
AGCTGGGTATCTGCGGAGAGCACGGCGGCGATCCCGCATCCATCGAATTCTGCTACCGCACCGGCCTGGATTATGTATCCTGCTCACCATTCAGAGTGCCAATCGCAAGACTGGCAGCCGCCCAGGCAGTAGTAAAAGAACAACTGAACACACAGGCAGATAAATAAATCGTTACACGGGGACAGGCTTTTTGTTACGGCACTCGCTGACTGTGGCCATGCCGAAATAATGAGTCGGTTTTCCTCACACACAATCAGTGTACTAAATTCACGGCAAGTGACCCGTGGGTGAACTCGCGCAGGATTCTTTGCGCTCGGACAGCACCCACGGCGAATCACTTGCCTTGTTCATTTAGCACTACTGATTGTACGTGCTCGTCAAAATACTCTTTATTTCGGCATGGTCACAGTCATCGAGCATCGAAACAAAAAGCCTGTCCCCGTGAAACGCCTAATTATTTACAGATTTAATTCTTTTTTGACGAAGCTCAGGGCCTGGTCAAGGTCACTTATTATATCGTTAACATCTTCAATACCGCAGGAGAATCTTACCTGTCCTTCGCCGATGCCTACTGCTGTGCGCTCTTCCGGTGTGAGGGTTGCGTGGCTCATTGTTGCTCCGAAGCCTCTCATCTGCTTTTTGGTTATGTCGTGGCCCGTGTGAGCTCCATGTTGGCATTATCGAAACTGTCTTCTTCATGCTGATCGGAGCTGAAAGACTGCCCACCAGCAGTCAGGACAGTCTTTCGCTGATGATGAGATTAAGGCAATCCAACTTGCCCTGAAGTATCCTGAGTTTGAGCAGGACAGTATAGAACAGACATATCATCATCAGCAGCAATATCACTGTCAGAGCCAGACCGATGGTTCATGTGAGCCCGGGGCTGAGGGGGATGGCATTAATTAGAGTTCCCACTCCCATGATGAGAGCAAATATCGCCATCCTCAGCACCACGATCAGTCCGTTATACAGTATGTATGTCTGATCATTCTTGACGAGGCTCTTGTTAAATATATCCGACATATATGATGGAAACGTCAGTTCGCTCATTGACTGGCAGAAGAGGAACAGGACGATGAGCAGCATCTGAGGTATGTATTTTTTGTATTTTGATATAACTGTATTCATATTGTAATTACCATTTACATAAACAATGTATTGTGTATAGGCTGCTTGTAGCTGCACTATGTGCTGTTGCAGTTGGTACGGCCATCTATGGCTACGGCTATGCGAGAGGACAACAGGCTGGCTATAGAAAGAGATATGGTAGAAAGAAATAAAAAATAGTGATATGATTGTGTGGAAATTATGTAGTGGTTTAAAACAAACTGCAATAAATTCCACACAATTTGTTAAAGGTGAAACTATGGGGTTGAAATGGAAAAAAGAGTCTTTATCATATCGACAGTTCTGCTTATAATCACATTTTTAATGTTCAATCAACGTTACTTGATAGGAAGTATTTGCAACAAAATAGTAAAACCGGATGAACGAACAGTTCCGGAATTAACAATAGAAGAAAAAGTGACGGATCTTCAATACTGGTATGACACAATGATAAAAGGCAATCCCAACATATTGTTGTACAAGAAACTTTATGGTTTCAGTATTGCAGATAAAAGGGATGATTATTTTGCATTGGCAGAAAGTACACAAAACAATTTTGAATTCTTTTGTGTTATGGATGCAATTTCTCAGGAAATTCCAAGTTATCACACCGATCTGGTTTATCCGAACTTATCAGAGTATAATTCTCTGCAATGTTTTGGAGCTAATATTATAAGGAGTAATCGAGAAATAATAGGAAGTGCTGCATACTGGGAAAACTTATTGCAAAAGGAAAGTAATAGTTACGAAACTGAAAACTTTGTGGCATTTGACTATGTGGATGGAAATTACGTTTATGTAGATAAAGGAAAGGTTTATAAGATTCAAAAAATTGACGGAGTTGATGTGGACGATTTTATAATCAAAAATCCGATGATCTATAATTTGTATTATGATCATGAGCACAAAAAACCTTGCAGAACAAAAATTGTATTTCATAAGGAAAAAGGTAAAAAAAGAGAAGTTGCAATTATGGACGATGCTAATAACGAATCTAAGAGATTTCTTCGTTGGGATGTCTATGAAGAGGAGGCGTATAGAATTAAAAACGATGCATTTGATGTTGGAGAAAAGGAATATGAAAGCAGTGAGATAAAGGATATTAAATATATTAAGATTAATACAATTAATTCAGAAACAGGTGCTATGTTAAAAAAAGATTTCGAAGAAGACAGTTTTGACAAATGCATTATAGACTTGAGGGATAATTGGGGAGGAAATCCGGAGGCGTTTTGTAATTATATTTATACGAGTGTAGGAGTAGAGAGAATAGAAAAAGAAAAAGTATGGTATATGCCACTATACAGGAATACAAAAAAGGAATATAGTAACATTTTTAATAAAGTTGTATATAAATTATCTTACGCGGATAAAGAAAAAAAAGTTGCAGTTTCTCGGACAAAGCAAATATTTAATGGGGATGAAAAAAACAGGCAATATAAGATAATCATATTAACATCTCACAATACTGGCTCGGCGGCTGATGAAATGGTGAATATTCTTAAACATAGTTCCAATGTTACAGTGGTTGGAGAAAACACAGGCGGGGAAGGTTTGATGGGTACTTTTGCAAGTGACTATTTGAATAACAGCAGGTTAGTTTTTGTTTATATGCCGTCAAAAGAAAAAAAGGCTGAAGTGACAATGAATTCAGTATACGGAACAGCACCAGATATTTATTCTCAACCGGACATCAAAGAATATATGTGCAAACAAAAGAAAGATGAAAAGAATCGAGATACTGTTCTAAGTAAAGCAATAAACTTATACTAATAATTAACGCGCAGAGATGTCGATAAATTACATATTTAGGAAATGGAGAGATTGATATGAAGTATCACTGTGTCAAACAACATGATATAACCGACTGTGGTGCTGCTTGCATAGCAACAATAGCCAAACAATATGGGGAAATAATACAAATAAGCAAAATTAGAGAAATTGCTGGAACAGATAAATTAGGGACAAATGCGTATGGAATTATAAAAGCTGCCGAAGCTTTAGGTTTTGAAGGTAAAGGTATTAAAGGTAAGGAAAACGTTTTTTTAGTCAAGGGTTTAGTCAAGGAAAAGTAGTTGTGAAGTTAACGAAACTCTATAATGGCTTGCAGTTATGGGGATTTACTTAACTAAATAAGGGTGTGATTTTTATTTGTTTAGTCAAGGGTTAGTTTAGTTACGGAGTCCGTTGGATGCGGCCATGCCGAAATAATGAGTATTTTGACGAGCACGTACAATCAGTAGTGCTAAATGAACAAGGCAAGTGATTCGCCGTGGGTGCTGTTCGAGCGCAAAGAATCCTGCGCGAGTTCACCCACGGGTCACTTGCCGTGAATTTAGTACACTGATTGTGTGTGAGGAAAACCGACTCATTATTTCGGTGTGGCCGCATCCAGCGGACTCCCTAATAATACCATTACAGATTTAATTCTTTTTTGACGAAGCTCAGGGCCTGGTCAAGGTCATTGATTATATCGTTAACATCTTCAATACCGCAGGAGAATCTTACTTGTCCTTCGCCGATGCCTACTGCTGCGCGCTCTTCCGGTGTGGCGGTCTTGAAAAAGGCTCCGTAAACATAGGGGCATTCAGTAGCGTATGCCTGAAATGGCTCCCGGATATTTTGCAAGGATTCGCAAAGGAATACCCGAACATTGAGGTCAGCGTGCTCCAGGGAGACTATGACGATGTGCTCCACTGGGTGAAGGAAGGAATTGTGGACATAGGGTTTGAAACTCTTCCCACCGGTGAAAACTTGCTGGAGACTCCGCTGCGGGAAGACAGATTGCTGTGCGTTGCGCCAAAGAATTATTCCCTTGGGAATGGGAAGAGTGTAAGCGCGTCCGATCTTGAAGATGAAACATTCATAATTCAGCGTGACGGATATGATACGGACACCCAGAAGTTTTTGAAAAAGCATTCCCTTAAGGTCAGGGCCAGCCACCGGGTCGATGACGACAGGGCCATTCTCTCATTCATAGAAAAGGGGCTGGGAATCAGCATGATGCCGGAGCTTGCCGTGTCGGGAACGAAGGCAAAAGTAAAGCTCTATCCGGTGAAACCCGAAGAGAGCAGGCTTATCGGACTCATTACCCAGAACAAAGTGGATCTGTCCCCGGCAACAAAGACCATGCTGGAATATATAGTCGAGCACATTAAAGAATAGTCTAGTCCATCTTTGCGCTTTTTAGGACGCAATAGGTGTTTTCACCTTCTTTTTCACCATATTTCTATAGGACTGCTAGGTGTAACAAAAAGCCTGTCCCCGTGAAACGCTTTTGTTAGTTAAGGGCTTCCTTGAGAACTGAAAGGTTGTCCTTCATGGTTTTGATGAAGTCGGCTCCTTCGTTTACGTCTTTTTCCGTGACGGACTGCATGGAGTCCAGATTCAAGATTTTCTGTGCCTTGGTTTTTGTGTTGTCGATAATTGTTTTGGCGATTTTCTTGTCGGAGTCATCAATGGTCAGTACACACTCAAGTCCCAGTGCGGCGATTTTTTTCGCCAGGAAGGATATGGTTTCGAAGCTGGCTTCGCTTTCTGCGGAGCAGCCTGAGAATGCGGCGTAGTAATTAAGGCCATAGTCATCGGCTAGATAGCGGAATGGGAATCTGTCTCCGAAGAGCAGGGTCTTGGTCTTTGCGTTTTTCGCAGCACCAGCGTACTCGCTTTCTAAATCATTAAGCTTTTTAGTGTAGGCTTCCAGATTCGCCTTGTAAGTGTCTGCGTTGTCCGGGTCAATCTTCTCAAGTCCCTTTTCGATTTCGTCGCAGAGAATGACGGCGTTCTTAAGAGAGAGCCAGATGTGTTCGTCGTATTCCGGGCCTCCTTCAGCTTCGCCTTCATGCTCGTGCTCGTCTTCTTCCATGCCTTCGACGACTTCTTCCTCTTTCTTGTTGTCTCCCAGGGCTTCCATCAGATTAATGACTACCATGTCTTTATTTGAAACGTCTTTAAGTGCTTCATCCACCCAGTCATCGGATTCACCGCCTACATAAATAAACATGTCGCAGTTTGTTATTTTCATTACATCGTTGGCGGTAGGCTGGTAGCTGTGAAGATCTGTGCCGCTGTCAAGGAGCATTGTGAGTTCCGCATCTTTGGCTTTATCACCGAGAATGTTTTTCGTCCAGTCGTATATCGGAAATATTGTAGTTACTATGCTGATTTTTTTGTCGCCGTCAGCGGATGAGTCGGCATCGGATGCAGCTTCATTCTGGCCGCATGCGGCAAAGGTGCCGATTACCATCAGCATTACAACAATTAAAGAAATAATTTTTTTCACTTTAAAACCTCCGTGTCTTATCGTTTTGAAAATTTTAGCACTTTGGATTAGCCAGGTCAATTATGGTGCGTTTCAAAAAGCCTGTCCCTCTGTTACGTTTTTGAAGCCTTGCTTTTCGCAGAGAAGGTCAAGGAATTCCTGCATCTGGGGTGTGATCCATTTGTTTTTGTGGAAGTGGACCTGGTCGTAGAGGGTTATTTCGCCGCCGTCTACGTTTAGCTTAATGAGACCTTTGTTTCTGGAGGAGGCTTTTGGGTTCACCAGCTGGTCTGCCACGATGTAGTGGGGGAGGAAGGCTATGGCCTTGCCTCGCTTAATCAGATCGATGACCACATTTGTGGAGCCGATTTCGAGGAAGGGCTGTATGGCCAGGTTGTGCTCCGCCAACAGCTTTTCCAGGACCAAGGTATAGCTGACACCGGTTTCTGTTACTACGAAAGGATGCTCCACCAGCTCTTCCATGGTTACCCGATCTTTTTTGGCAAGAGGATGCTTCTTGCCGCAGACAAAGTCCATTGGCTCTTCCCGCTCGGCGGCCCGTACCAGATATGGGTTGTTTATTTTCTCGTCGATAACCATCATAAAATCAACTTCGTTTCTGGAGAGCATGTCCGCGGAGTCCGGCGTGGTGCCTGTTAAAACCGTAGTTTGAATTAGAGGATGGCGCTCCTGGATTTCTGCGAATATGTCCGGGAGAAGGGACTCCATCATGGATGTGCAGGTGCCGATTCTAAGCTGGCCGCGGATTTCAAGACCATCGCTGGCAAAGCTGCTGATGTCGTCCGTTCCTTTTATTACATTATATACAAGGGGAAGGAGCTGCTCGCCGAACATTGTCAGCTTTGTCTGGTTGTGTATTCTTTCAAAAAGCTGCAGGCCCAGCTCTTCTTCCAGCTGTTTTATCTGGTGGGTGACGGCAGCCTGAGTGTAGCCCATCTGCCTTGCTGCTTTTGTAAAGCTGTGTTCTTCTGCGACTCTTACAAAAGTCCTTAAATTCCTCAGTTCCATTTTGCATCTCCTGATAAATTCTATTTATAACACTAATCAATACCATTAATTTTACAAATACCCACTGCTATGCTACCATCAACCTATAACAATAGTCAAGGTTTGTGAATACTTTTAAATCGGAGGACGTAAACATGAGCGTAAAGTATCAAGTAATGGATGGAAACACTGCTGCTGCATATACTTCCTATGCCTTCACGGAAGTATCGGCTATGTTTCCGATTACCCCGTCATCTGTAATGGCTGAACTTACGGATGAGTGGGCAACTCAGGGAAAGAAGAACATCTTCGGACAGACTGTAGACATTATCCAGCTTCAATCCGAAGGCGGCGCAGCCGGTGCAGTGCACGGCTCACTTTCCGCAGGAGCTCTTACTACAACATATACAGCATCCCAGGGTTTGCTCCTTATGATCCCGAATATCTACAAGGTTGCCGGCGAGCTTAAGCCCGGCGTATTCCATGTGTCCGCAAGAACCGTTTCGGCACATGCTCTGTCAATTTTCGGCGATCATTCAGACGTAATGGCCTGCCGTCAGACAGGCGCAGCCATGATGGCATCGGCAAACCCGCAGGAAGTAATGGACCTGGGTGCAATTTCCCACCTTTCCGCAATTAAGGGCAGCATGGCATTCATACACTTCTTCGACGGTTTCAGAACTTCCCACGAAGAACAGAAAATAGCCCTGACCGACTACGATGAAATGGCTAAGCTGGTTGACTACGACGCACTTGAGAAATTCCGCAAGGGATCCCTCAATCCGGAAAGACCCCTGACTCGCGGAACGACCCAGAACCCGGACATCTTCTTCCAGCAGAAGGAAGCATCGAACAGATACTTTGATGAGCTGCCGGGAATCGTAGAAGAATACATGAAAAAATTCGGCGAGGTTACAGGAAGACACTACAGCCTCTTCGATTACTACGGTGCAGAAGATGCAGAATACCTGATCGTAATCATGGGCTCTGCAGCTGACACCACAAAAGAGACAGTTGACTACATGATGGCTCAGGGTCACAAGGTTGGTATGATCAACGTACACCTTTACAGACCATTCTCAATTGAACACTTCCTGGCAAAGGTTCCAAAGACGGTTAGGAAGATTGCCGTTATGGACAGATGTAAGGAAGCCGGCTCAGTTGGCGAGCCTCTCTACAAGGATGTTTGCAACGTTTACTACGAGCAGGGCATCCCCATGGAAATCGTTGGCGGAAGATACGGCGTTGGCCAGAAGGACACAACTCCGGCTCAAATCGTATCCGTATATGAAAACCTTATGGCAGATGAGCCTAAGAACGACTTTACGGTTGGTATCGAAGACGACCTGACATTTAAGTCCCTTCCCAAGAAGGAAGAAATCGACGTGGCATCACCGGGCACACTTCAGTGCAAGCTGTGGGGTATCGGCTCCGACGGTACCATCGGTGCAGGTAAGAACACGACGAAGATCGTTGGTAACGAAACAGATAAATACGTACAGGCATTCTTCGTATATGACAGTAAGAAATCCGGCGGCATGACTCAGACTCACTTAAGATTCTCAGATCAGCCCATCAGATCGCCTTATCTGGTTACGAAGGCTGACTATGTTGCCTGCTCAGTTCCTGCATACCTGGGTCTTTACGACATGACAAAGGACGTTAAGGACGGCGGTACATTCCTCCTTAACTGCATGTGGAAGGGCAAGGAGCTGGAAGACCACCTGCCGGCAGACATGAAGAGAGATATTGCCAACAGAAATATTAACTTCTATGTAATAGACGCTATCAGCGCTGCCATAGACATCGGTCTTGGCAACCGTACAAATACAATCCTCCAGAGTGCTTTCTTCAACCTGGTAAACGTAATGGAAGCTGAAGAAGCTACAGGTCATATGAAGGATGCCATCAGAACCACTTACATCAAGAAGGGTGAAGAGGTAATTGCAAAGAACATTTCCGCTATCGAGCGTGGCTTTGCCGACCTGGTTAAGGTTGAAGTGCCTGATTACTGGAAGGATGCTACGGAAGAGAAGGTTGAGCCCGATGTACCTGACTACATCAAGAACGTAGTAATGCCCATGAACGCTCAGGAAGGTAACAGCCTGCCAGTAAGCGCATTCAAGGACATGGCCGATGGCTCATTCCCCAACGGCAGTACGGAATATGAAAAGCGCGGTACAGCCGTTACGGTTCCCTGCTGGGAAATCGACGAATGTATTCAGTGTAACCGCTGCTCATACGTCTGCCCACACGCTGCAATCAGACCATTCCTCCTGGATGAAGAGGAAAGGGCAAAGGCGCCTGCTGAGTTTAAGACAATGCAGGCCACAGGCAAAGGCCTTGAGAATTACCAGTACCGCATCCAGCTGTCACCGCTGGACTGCACAGGCTGCGGATCTTGCGTAGAGTGCTGCCCCAAGAGCGGAAGCGCACTGCACATGGAGCCACTGGCAGATATGCTCAAGGAAGCAGACAACTGGACATTCGCATTTGACAACGTAATGGTCAAAGAAGAAATAGTTAAGAAGGAATCGCTTAAGAACAGCCAGTTCGCACAGCCACTCTTCGAGTTCTCAGCTGCTTGCGCAGGCTGCGCAGAGACACCTTACATCAAGCTGCTGACACAGCTCTTCGGACGCAGCATGTTCGTGGCAAACGCCAGCGGATGCTCATCGGCCTTCGGCGGAAGTACTCCGGGCACACCATACAGAAAGGACAAGTTCGGTTGCGGTCCCACATGGGCAATGTCCCTCTTCGAAGACTGCGCTGAGTACGCATACGGAATGCTTCTCGGTTCCGAGAAAATCAGAAAGACGCTCAAGAGCCAGGTGGAAGAGCTGGCAGGACTGGGCGTATGCAAGGAAGAATGCGAAGCATGGCTTGCAAGCATGGACAACCGTGAGGAATCCATCGCTACAACAGCTAAGCTGGTAGCTGCTCTTGGCGGCGAGCCTGCAGGTGTTGAAGAAGAGGTTAAAATCAATCCGGCTCTGAGCGGACGCGCCGCTGAGCTGGCAACAGAAATAGTTAAGAACAAAGAATATCTGGCCAAGAAGTCCTACTGGGCATTCGGCGGAGACGGCTGGGCATACGACATCGGTTACGGTGGTCTGGACCATGTAATCGCCAGCGGCAAGGATATAAACATCCTGGTGCTGGATACGGAAGTATACTCAAATACAGGTGGACAGTCCTCCAAGGCTACACCAACAGGCGCCATCGCCAAGTTTGCTGCAGGCGGTAAGGAAACAAAGAAGAAGGATCTGGGCATGATGGCTATGACCTACGGCTATGTATACGTTGCACAGGTTGCAATGGGCGCAGATCCAAACCAGACACTCAAAGCCTTCCGCGAGGCCGAAGCTTATCCGGGTCCGTCAATCGTAATCTGCTACTGCCCATGCATCGAGCACGGCATCAAGGTTGGCATGACTCACAGCCAAGGCCACATGAAGGAAGCCGTTGACTGCGGATACTGGAACCTTTACAGATACAATCCGCTTCTGGCCAAGGAAGGAAAAAATCCATTTATTCTGGATTCAAAAGAGCCAACTGCTGACCTGAGAGAATTCCTCATGAGCGAGAACCGCTACACAGCACTGAAGCTCATCGATGAGAGCAGAGCCGAAGAATTCTATCAGAAGGCACAGGAAGACTGCACGGCACGTTACGAAAAATATCGTGAACTTGCAGAAGCATAAAATGATCCTCTGATCATAAGCACAAACAAAGGGAGCCGGGCGTATGCCCGGTTTTCTTTTAGAGCGTTTCACGGGGACAGGCTTTTTGTTTCATCAAAGAAAACAGTTGCAATTTCAACAAAAATCGAGTATAATGACGACATATTAGGGGACGCGCAGGACGCATCGCTCTTTTTATGTTTTCATACAAAACCTGCGTATGGAAACCGTATGAAATGATAGTTGTAATTTTAAAAGATATAATAAGTAGTTATTACGCTGGTTTAGAAGGAAGATAACATGAAGACTCATTCAAGGAAAAGATATACGTTAGTTGCGGTTATAGTTTCAATCGCAATGATTTTTAGTGTGATGCCAAGTGTAGGGTATGCAGCATCAAGCGATAAGATTGTTAAAAAAGGCGAAGTGATATCTTTGGAAAATGAATTCGCTCCAACTGTTAATCTTGAGTCCAACGATTCAAGGCTGGAAGAATTCATCATGATGAAAGCGGCAAGTGTTTCATATTCCGGTGCGAGAAAAAAGAAATTAAATGATGGAGAAAAAAAGGTCTACGATTACATCCTTGAAGAAATTAAAGAAATAGCAAGTGGAAAAAAAGCGGACACAGCTATTAAAATACCCTCTAAACTTATTCTTGGCGAGGACACCGTTTTAACGGCGAAGAAGCTGAATATCACCGGTTTCTTTAAAAAGGATGAAAATGGTAAAATAGTTCTTGATAATAACGACGAACCAATTCTGGAAGAAACAGCACAAGAGGCAATCAAAAGCGCGTTAAACGTTGACCTGGGGAGGATAATAGATGCGCTTCTATTTGATGTTCCATATGAATTGTATTGGTATGATAAATCAAAAGAAACGGGTGGAGTTTTTTTAACGGATATACCGGCATATAATGTTTTTATGCAGTCAAGTAATGACGGAACTAGTTACATAAATGATAGAATTGAAGTGAATGAGCTGATGGTGATATTTAAGGTAGCAGATAGGTATCAGGCTGATTATTATTCGTCGGATCCTAATGATGGAAGGTTTTTTATTGATACACAATTAACAGGCACTATAGAAGATTCTATTGGTTATTCAAAAACAATTATTAAAAATGCCGAGTCTAAAACGTCAGATATAGAAAAACTGAAGTACTATATAGAGGAAATATGCAATGAAGTTAGTTATGATAAGGATGCATTGGATGGAAAAAAGAAATACGGGGACCCATGGCAAATAATACATGTTTTTGATAAAAATAAAGATACAAATGTAGTGTGTGAAGGTTATTCCAAAGCATTCAAATATCTTTGTGATTTAACGGAGTTTAATAATAAAGATATACATTGTCATTTGGTAACAGGCGAAATGCTTGGGGGAATCGGCGCCGGTAATCATATGTGGAATATTGTGAGAACAGGTGATAATTCCAATTACCTTGTCGATGTTACAAATTGTGATGTAGGAACGATTGGTAATCCGGATAAGTTGTTTATGGTATATGATGCCAATAATTACTCACAGAAAGACAGTAATGGAATGTATTTAGGATACGACATACCTGTTAAGGAAACATACGTGCAATATAGATATGATAGCGATACAAAAAGTATATTTGATGATGATGAAATAAATCTTTCAAAAAATCCGTATGGAGAATCCAGCACAGATGACAGAAAGAAAGCTGCCGACGTGACTGACATAATCAAAAGGTTACCGGCAAAGGCCAATGTTATTTTATCGAATGAAGCTGCTATTACTGCTGCAAGGAAGGCTTATGACAATCTGACAAAAGAGCAGAAGAGGTATGTCCTCTCAGAGACATATACAATATTAACGGATGCTGAATCGGCAATTAAAGCATTGAAAGCGAAGCAAGAAGCGGACAAGTTGGCGGCAGAAAAAGTTATTATTTTGATTAATTCCTTGCCGGATGTCAATAGCATTAATATTAACGATCTGGATAAGTACAACAATATATTCAGCAATATAGTAGCGGCATATAATAAGCTGAGCGGTGATCAACAAAAATTGGTTGAAAGCAGCATGAATAAATTCAAAAGCATACAGGATGCAATTGAAAAAGTTGTCAAAGAGCATAATAATAAGCAAAATCAAACTATAATCCTTGTAGAGCCTACAGCAGCAACTAAGACAAACAGTATCAAAAAAATAGGCGCATCCGGAATCTCAACTGTTGGAAACATTAAGAAAAAGACAATGAGCCTTGGATGGAAAAAAGTTAAGAACGCCATAAACTACTGCGTTGCTTACCGCAAGGCGGGTGAAAAGAACTGGACTTACGCTTGGACAAATGGTAAGAGAAAGTATGTGATCAAGAAACTCAAAGCCAATCAGATGTTTGAGTATAAGGTTGCCGCATATGGCATTGAAAAAAACAAGTTAGTGTACGGCGGCTGGTCCAATGTCAGCTACAAGTACATGGCAGCCACTACAGTAAAACTGAAGGCCGGCAAGAGGTCCTTTAAGGCTACGATTAAGAGGGTTAAGAAATCCTCCGGCTACGATGTAATATATGCACTTAACAAAGCCCAGACGAAGTCAAAGAAGGTTAAGGCTCTTAAAGGCGCAGGCGAGACAAAGTTCGTTGCGAAGAAACTTAAGAAGGGTAAGAGATACTACGTCAAAGTAAGACCGTACAAAAAGTATAAAGGGAGAAAATACGTAGGCATACTGAGCAAGGCATATAAAGTAAAAGTAAAGTAGATAATTGACGGCGGGTGTCAATTGACGGCGGGTTGAAAAACCTTGCTGAAAATGCTATAATCTGACCATAAAATAATCAGTAAATAATTCCTGGATTGCAGGTTAGGAAGACCATAATTAAACCTACAAATTGACATTGGGAGTCTGATGACTATGAAGATGCCAAGCCTCCTGAGAGTGGAAGGCAGACGCAGAGGATAGGGCGCCCCCCTATAACTAGATAGGGCGTTAATTACATCTTCCAACGGCACATTCGGGATTATTTTTTTGTGTTGACATTTACTTCCAAATGGATTATTGTGGTAATAAGCGGAGGTATAACATGGAATTGATAAATTTAGCAATACTAACAAAAGATGTTGAATTCGGTTCAGCTCTTGCCCGGTCCATAGTTAGAAACACCAAGGGCATGGAGGTCTGGGTATATAACGATTCTGCCAGGATGCTCCGGGAAAAGGACGCCATTCCCATAGATCTCATTGCAGTAGAAGAAGCTTTTATTGAGGAAGCTTTTGATAAGGAGAGTCCGGAATTCGCGCCGGATTTAACATTGGTGGAAAAAGCCTCTGAGGAAAAAGATTATAGAATATATAAATACGGAAGCGTTAAGGGTCTCATAGATTCCCTGTATCTTAAGTATACTCAAAAGACGGGACGGGAAATCATTTCCGATGCGTCTCATAACTGCGAGGTGTACACTTTTGTTTCGGAGCGTGGCGGCAGCGGATGCACTGGGGCGGCAATGAGCCTGGCAAAGGAGTTTTCGGTTTACAGAGAAAAGAGAACTCTCTTTGTAAGTCTGAGTCAGTTCCCGGGGACTCAGGAAGCAGACAGGGAAGGGAAAAAGAAAAATCTTAAGCAATTCTTGTACCAGCTCATCTGCAGACATAATGAAGGGGAGTACTCTGCCATAGATTCCTATACTGTGAAGGATGAAAACGAAGTATGCCACTTTATATATCCGAATTCCCAGAATCCTATTCTGGAACTGTACGAGGATGGATTTTTGAAGTTTCTAAAGACGATTTTTTCGTTAGGTACATTTGACGCCGTAATCATAGATGCAGGAGACCAGATTGGAATGCCAATGATCAGAAGCATGCAGAATAGCGACCTTGTATATTTCGTCACCGATGACCGTGAGGAAAACAGGCCCTGGCGCAGGTGCATGGAAGGTGTAATAGACGGTAAAACTGTAAGTAGCATAGTGCCTGTAAGGAGGAAGTGTGGTAAAATAACAGCATGAATCATCTTGATACTTTCATTATAGATTTAGCATTAATAATGGCTGCAGCCAGCGTTGTCACACTTGTTTTTAAACGTTTCAAACTGCCGGTTGTTTTAGGTTACATTCTTGCGGGATTTCTCATAAGCCCGAACTTTGTGTACCTGCCTACGGTGGTGGA
>DFGY01000084.1 GCA_002372505.1 Firmicutes bacterium UBA3738 | reverse complement strand
ATTCTGGCGCAGGTGGCACATTTCCCTGTCCACCTGGTTCAGGGAGTACCTGTACATTCCCATGGGAGGCAACCGCAAAGGCAAGGGCAGGACTCTCATTAACAAGCTCATCGTGTTCTTCTGCACGGGCCTCTGGCATGGTGCCAGCTGGAATTTCGTTGTGTGGGGTATGATTCATGGCGTGTCCATGGTAATAGAGGATGCACTGGGAATAAGAGAAAAGCTGGGCAGGTTTAAGTTCATAGGCTGGATATATTCCATGCTCATTGTAATTGTGGCATTCGTATTGTTCAGGGCTGACACCTTCGGCCAGGGACTTACGGTTATAGCCAATATGTTTACAGGGGGAATGGGAAACGATGCGGCAGTGAACGCCTGCGTTACGGCACTTAATCCCTATAACATAACAATGTTCGCTTTAGCATGTTTCGTATGCGCGCCCCATCCGAGGATAAAGGCGGCTCTCATGGAGCGCTCGGAAATAGTGGCAGGAGTGTTTACATTAGCTCTCTTCGCCCTGTGCATACTGGATCTTGCCACAGGTTCGTTTAATCCCTTTATTTACTTCAGGTTCTAAGGAGCATAGAGATGAAAGAGAAAAGATCGGATTTAATATTCATAATATGCTTCATGTGCATCTGTCTGATGCCTCTGGTTCTCATGCCTGTTTTCGGCAACCAGAAACCTGTGGGAAACGAAATGGAGCCTGCAAGACCTGAGCTTAACGTAAATGTGCTGCCTGATGCCGGAGAGTACTTTTCAAAGAAATTTGCCTTCAGGCAGGAGCTTGTAAACACCGGGGATTTAATAAAAGGCAAAATCTTCGGCGTATCGGCCCAGAGCGGAGTAATCATGGGCAAGAAGGGCTGGCTATTTTACAGCAATACTCTGGAGGATTTTCAGGGAGTGGCGACTTTGGACGACTATCGCATAGCCAGCAGCGCGTACAACCTGTCCCTGATCCAGCAGCGTCTGGAAGACCGGGGAAAGAAGTTTGCCTTCACAATTGCACCCAATAAAAACAGCCTCTATCCTCAATTTATGCGCAGCGGATTCAGGCAGAACGAAAAAACGAAAAACAAAACCCGGATGATTTCCAAAATGAAGGAGGCAGGTGTCAATTACATAGATTTGTACAAGCTGTTCGAAGACCGGAAGGAAGTGCTCTACCACAAGACCGATTCCCATTGGAATAACAAGGGGGCAGCCCTGGTCAGCAAGCATCTTAAGAAGGAAACCGGCCAGGCATATACTGACTGGTCCGGTGAAAAGTCGGAAAAAAGATACGACTTCCAGGGAGATCTGGCAGCCATGATATATCCTCTCAGCCGGGATAACGACAAAGAGTTTTACTACGAGAGGGACTTCACATTTAAGTATGTAGGAGAATCTGCCGGAGTGAAAAAGGACGTAACAGACAAAAGCATAGTGGAGACGGAGAACCCTTCAAAGAAGGGGAACCTGGTAATGCTCAGAGATTCCTTCGGCATATCTCTGGTGCCCTTTATGGCTGAGGATTATAAAAAAGGCTATTTCATAAACAAGGCACCTTACTGGATTGAGCCGGCTATTTCAAGGGATGCGGATCAGGTCATATTCGAACTCGTGGAAAGGAATCTGGCCAACTTAACCACTGACGCGCCGGAGCTGGACATGGGACAGGTCAAGATGAATGCTGAGGACATCCCGGTGGATGAGGATTACAAAGGCTCAGCCAAGGCTGAAATGTCTACGTCGGGTAACGAATTTACAAAGGTCTACGGCAACCTGGATCCGGCTAAAACCGGCGAAGATACGAAGCTTTGGTTAATCATCCGTTCCGCAGACGGTGTAGATTACATAACCCCGGCCTTCAGAACCACCAGGTACGGTGCCAAGGATAACGACAAGAAGAAGTATGGGTACTCCGCCTACATTTCCTGGGAAAGCTTAAGCCCCGGGGACTATGAAATATTCCTGATTTACGGACAGGAAAAGGACCTAAAGAGGACTGAAACATTGGGAAAGGTCACAATCTAAAACAGTTGTTTACACATAAAAAAAGTGATAACATATAGAAACTATGTAAATCGAATACCAGACAGGAGGAGAGGAAACAATGAAGAAGATAATTGCTATTGCTATGTGTGTTGGTCTAATACTTGCTTTCACCGCTTGCGGGGGGTCATCTGAGGGCGAATCGGCACAATCATCAGCCAGCGTCTCAAGTGAACAAACCAAGGCAGAAGAACTTGAAAAAGAATATAAAGGAGTCATTACCGACTACACAGGCAAGCTTAGCGACAAAGCCAAGGAACTGGCTGAAGCCTTTAACAAAGAATCGGCAAAGTATGCATCGGACAGTGCCGGTCTCAAATCTCTTTACAAGGGAAAAGTAAAGGATCTTGAAAAGGTGTATAAGGAAGGATGCAGCAAGCTTAAGGAAATCCAGGCAGAAGCCAAAGATACGGACGAAAACTACGCAAAACAACAGGATGTGCTGCGCACAGCCTACTTTGACAATAAAGAGGCTATCATTAAACCCTACAAAGAGATGAGCAAGAAGGCTGCCGAAGCCGAAAAGAAAGCTGCCGAAGCCAAAAAGAAGGCTGCCGAGGAAAAGGCGGCTCAGGAAGCAAAGGAAAAGGCCGAAGCTGAGAAGAAGGCAAATGAAGAGGCTAAGAAGTCATCGAATAATTCAAGTAGCAACAAGAGCTCGGAAAAGAAAAAAGAAGAAAAACCCGACAATTACTCAATAGCCGTAAAATATAAAGGAAAGAATGTCAACAGTCTGATTAACAAGCTGGGCAGACCAAGCAGCACCGACATATCAAACTCTTGTGCTGAAACAAATGGTAAAGAAGGATTTTACTATTGGCCGGGAGTTTATGTAATGGCACAATCGGAAGAGCAGGATTCACCTATGATAATAAAAGAGGTAGGCAGAAATTAGAATGACTCTAAGAATAATCAGCATAATTATGGCGTTTGTAATGGCACTCACTTCAGCTATCAGCTTGGAGAGTGCCCTTTACAGTAGTGCTATGGCAAAATCAAAGACAAAGGCTCACTGGGTATATAAGAAAGTAAAGAAGAAAAAGAAAAAAGTAGCCTTTGTTATGTCTAACGGCAAGAAGGCTACCGGCGTGAAGAAAATAGGAAAGAAGACCTACTTTTTCACAAAGAAAGGCAAGCTGGCCTACGCAAAGAAAGAGCGCATTGTTTCCTGGAAAGGGGATAAATACGCCGTAAAGAAAAACGGGCAAATCAGAAAGGGCTGGAACACCTTCAAAAAGTCCCTTTATTACTTCGGAGGCGTGGGCGGAGCCATGACCCGCGGAACTACTGTGGACAAAATACCCATCTTTGCCTCGGGAAAGGCAAAGATGACCGTAGATGGCCAGATTAAATACAGATGTATAAAGATACTGAAGGAAAGAGGCGTCTTTGGTAAATCAAAGAAAAAGCAGCTAAGGGCGGCGTGGAACTGGACAGTCAGAAACTGCCACTATTCCACAAAGTATCCTCTTTGGAAAAATGGTAAGTGGAGATGGGGTTATTCTCCGAGAAACTCCACAAGACAGTCCGGCATTACAAAACACGGAGCCCTGTGGGTAAAAAAATATGCCAGAGATATGCTGGGTAGCAGCAGGGGAGGAAACTGCTACGGCTTTGCCTGTACATTTGCTGCCTTCGCCGATACAATCGGCTACAATCCTTTAGTAGTTGTAGCAAGAACAGCAAACAGCGGAAACAGAGATGGCAGGAACGGAGTATCACATGACGGATATTCCAGACACGCCTGGGTCAAAATTGAAGGCAAAGTTTACGACCCTGAGGCCAGACGTGTAGGATGGAGATACGTATACGGCAGACGAAGCATAGGACTGCGCTGCAAATCTGTTAAGAAAATAAGGTTCAGCAAGGTAAGAGGCACAGCCGGCGGTGGCAAGGCAAGCGTAGTGACAAGATCCACCTTGATGAAGGTCGACGGAAAGTATTATTACTACACGAAAAAGGGTAAACGGATCAGGCCTAGAAAAACCGTGGTACTCTCAGGCAAAAAGTATTATTACTTTAATAAAAAATATAAGAATAAAAAAGGCAAAGTAGTCGTTAAAGACAAGCTTTACAACTTTGCTCACAGAGATAAACTGGGCTGGTATATGACGGCCAAAGAGTATAAGAAGTACGCAAAAGCCACAAAAGAAGGTGCTTCCTATGCAGAACTTAAAAAGCTCATAGGTGAAGCGAAATCCTATGAGGAAACTGAAGGCTGTTACGCACCTCCGGCACCGGAGATAATATATTTTTACGGCAACTTCACAGTGAACACTTATCTTCCCTTAGATGGTAGCGAGGAGAAGATAATAGGTGTGGAAAGTGCCGATTAGGAGAAGAAAGCATGGGTTATAAAGTCAGACTTGATGTCTTTGAAGGGCCCTTCGACCTGCTGGTGTATCTCATAGAGAGCGCCCGCATGAGCATATACGACATCAAGGTTTCTGAAATAACATCTCAATACATTAGCTATCTGGAGGAAATGCAGCAAATGAACGTTGCAGTTTCTTCCGAGTTTATGGTGCTTGCAGCAGAACTCATAGACATTAAATCCAAAATGCTCCTGCCCAGGAGCACCGACCCGGAGGCGAACCCGGAGGCTGAAGACCCGAGGACCAACCTGGTTGCAAGGATTCTGGAATATAAGAAATTTAAAATCGCATCGGAGATTCTCAGAGAAGGGGAAATCGCAAACTTCCGCATTTATGAGAAACCTCAGGAAGACATTTCCGAATACACTGAGTCTCCGGATGAATACCTCAAGCTGGACATCGACCAGTTTGTAAACGCTTTCAATCTTTTCCTCGCTCGTAAGAAAAAAATTGAAGAAATAAAGCAGCGTTACGAAAGAATTGAAAGACAGAAAATCAGCGCGGAGCACAGAATGCAGTTTATACAGGATCTCTTCAAGGCAGACCCTCACAAGAAGGTGCCCTTTAGCGAGATCGTACAGGATAAAACCGACAGGTATGACATTGCCCTATCATTCTCTTCCATGCTGGAAATGATAAAGCAGACAAAGCTCACTGCAGAGCAGAAGAGAATTTACGGCGAAATAATCGTCGGTGCCACAGAGCATATAAACGAAAAAATTGTAGCTGAATCTGAGCCGGCAGAAGGCGGCGAATAAATAAACAGGAGATGTAGAAAATGACCACAGCCAAATCCATAAAAGGTGCATTTGAGGCAATGATGTTCACATGGGGTGAACCCTTGGATGCCCGTACAGCCGGAGATGTGCTGAACATAAGCGAGAAGGAGGCAATCGCCTACCTTGAGGAGCTTAAAGAAGAATACGAAAAGGAAGGGCGGGGAATACGCATTCGCAGAATAAACAAGAGCTTTCAGTTTGTCACTGCAGACGAAAACGCCCTTTACATAGAGAGGCTGTGCACTCCCGTAAGGAAGAGAAAACTCAGTCAGTCAGCCCTGGAGGTGCTGGCTATAGTTGCATACAAGCAGCCTGTTACCCGCGGCGAAATCGAGGCGGTGCGCGGCATTAAGTGCGACCGTGTACTGGAAGGCCTGGCCCGCAAGGAGCTGGTTGAGGAAAAGGGCAGATCAAACGGAATCGGCCGTCCCATTCTTTACGGGACCACGGACACATTCCTAAAATACTTCGGATTCTCAACTCTTAAAGAGCTGCCGGATATTGAAGATATCGAGAGCTTAATTGAGGTGCCGGAGGAATACGAAGACGCTATCATGGCCAATCAGATTTCTCTGGAGGAAATCGGCAGCGAAGAGAAGACTGATGGCGAGGCCACTGCGCCGGAAGAAGTGCAGCCCGATCCCGGTGAGGAAGGAGCGGAAGCCGGCGGCGATGCTGAGCAGCCTGAATAATTTTTGCGAAAAGATGGTACAGTAGCCCAAAAAGGGGTATACTGTATTTGTAGTAAGCCTGCACTAACTTATATGAAGGATGCTGAGAGGAGCTGTCGAGAGCCTGGGATACAAGGTTATGTCCATACACAGCGCATAGTAAGTGTGTATTATAAAGCAAATACAAAATGGAAAGATTCGATGTAACAGGAATGAGCTGTGCAGCTTGCTCTGCACGGGTTGAAAAAGCAGTGTCAAAGGTGCCGGGCGTTGATGAATGCTCGGTGAATTTGCTTACAAATTCCATGAACGTAAAGGGCAGCGCTTCGGCAGGTGAAATAATCAGCGCCGTTGAAGCCGCCGGCTACGGAGCTTCCCTGAAAGGCGGAGCCGGGCAGACATCAAAAGTGGGAAGCGGTGCAGGCAGCTCTTCAGACGCCGACGCTCTTGCGGATCACGAGACGCCTAGACTTATCCGGAGACTGGGATGGTCGGTAGGCTTTCTTTTGGTGCTCATGTATTTTTCCATGGGTCACACCATGTTCGGCTGGCCCGTTCCCTCATTCTTCGAAGGAAACCACGTTGCCATGGGCATAGTGCAGATGCTCCTGACAATTATAATAATGATAATAAACAGCAAGTTCTTTACCAGCGGGTTTAAAAGCCTGATTCACGGTGCACCTAATATGGATACCCTGGTAGCCCTTGGCGCCACCGCATCCTTCGGGTGGAGCCTTTACATTCTTTTCGCAATGACAGGGGCCCAGGTGACGGGCGGCAGCGAGGCGGCCATGAAGTACATGCATGAATTCTACTTCGAGTCGGCGGCCATGATTCTCACTCTCATTACCGTGGGAAAGACTCTGGAGGCCAGGTCAAAGGGCAAGACTACCGACGCCTTAAAGAGCCTCATGAAGCTGGCGCCGAAGACGTCCATTGTGCTCCGTCAGGGTGGTGAAGAAGAGGAAGTAAATATAGACGAAATAAATGTCGGGGATATTTTCGTAATAAAGCCCGGCTTTAGCATTCCCGTTGACGGCCTGGTAATAGAAGGTGCCAGCGCCATCGACGAGTCGGCCCTTACAGGTGAGAGCATTCCCGTCAGCAAGGCCATGGGAGACGAGGTCTATTCCGGCACCACCAATCAGTCCGGATATCTTAAATGCCGGGCGACGAAGGTTGGCCAGGACACAAGCCTTTCCCAGATTATCAGAATGGTCAGCGACGCCAGCTCGGAAAAGGCTCCCATTGCAAAGGTGGCAGACAGGGTGTCCGGGATATTCGTTCCCGTTGTAATCGGCATAGCCTTGATAACCCTCCTTGTCTGGCTCCTGGTAGGGCAGACTGCCGGCTACGCTTTGGCCAGGGCTATATCAGTCCTCGTAATTAGCTGTCCATGCGCTCTGGGGCTGGCCACTCCTGTGGCTATAATGGTAGGCAGCGGTGTAGGCGCCAGAAACGGCGTGCTCTTTAAGACGGCGACTTCCCTTGAAGAGGCCGGGAAGGTTGAGACAGTGGTCCTGGACAAAACCGGAACCATTACCAGAGGCGAGCCGGAGGTAACGGATATAGTTCCTGCCGACGGCATTACCAAGGAAGAGCTCATGCAGGTAGCCTACAGTCTGGAGCAGAAAAGCGAGCATCCGCTTGCTCGTTCAATTGTCAGGTACGGGGAAGGTGCCGGCATGACGGGCAGCGAGCTTGAAATTACGGACTTTAAGGCGGAGAGCGGCAGCGGAATTGAGGCCAGCTTCAGAGGCAGGGTGCTGGCCGGAGGCAATGCAGACTTTATTTCACGGCACGCCAATATGGAGGTCGGCGTGGAGAAGCTGGCAAATGTGCTGGCGGATAAGGGAAAGACATGCCTTTACTTCTCCGCAGATGATAAATATATTGGAATGATCGCAGTCTCCGATGTCATTAAGGAAGACAGCCCCCAGGCCATTTCTCAGCTGGAGACCATGGGTGTGCGCACAGTAATGCTCACAGGGGACAACGAAGTAACCGCCCGGGCCATCAGCAGGCAGGCGGGAATAGAAGAAGTAGTGGCCCAGGTACTTCCCGGC
Organism: Firmicutes bacterium UBA3738; assembly: GCA_002372505.1. Classification (GTDB taxonomy): domain Bacteria; phylum Bacillota; class Clostridia; order Peptostreptococcales; family Anaerovoracaceae; genus UBA3738. Next base: position 2,731 of record DFGY01000084.1, on the reverse strand, counting down.
GGCAAGCAGGATGTGGTAAAGCGCATAGCAAAGAGCGGGAAGGTGGCCATGGTAGGTGACGGAATTAACGACGCACCCGCCTTAGTCAGTGCCGATACGGGAATAGCCATCGGCGCAGGGACGGACGTTGCCATTGATGCTGCCGACGTAGTACTCATGAAGAGCAGCCTTATGGATGCCCCTGCGGCAATAAGGCTTAGCCGACAGACCTTAAGAAATATTCACCAGAATTTGTTCTGGGCATTCATTTATAATATAATAGGTATACCCCTTGCAGCGGGAGTGTTCATTCCCATATTCGGATGGACCTTAAATCCAATGATCGGAGCCGCGGCAATGAGCCTTTCAAGCTTCTGCGTTGTGACTAACGCACTCAGGCTCAACTTCTTTGACATCCACGACTCGTCGAAGGATAAGAAAAGGAAGGGGAGAAGCGAGCAGGATATAAACGAAACCATTGAAAAAGAAATAGATAATAATAAAAAAGAGGAGAATGACGAAATGGAAAAGACAATGAAAATCGAAGGCATGATGTGCCCCCACTGCGAAGCTACAGTTAAAGGAGCACTGGAGGCTCTGGAAGGCGTAAGCGCGGCCGATGTAAGCCATGAAGAGGACAGAGCAGTTGTAACTCTCAGCGCTGATGTAGCAGACGACGTACTGAAAGAAGCCGTTGAAGCCAAAGATTACATAGTTCTTGAAATCGCTTAAGTATAAAGATGCGACTGAATAAATTTATTGCCCAGTCGGGGATTGCGTCTCGCAGAAAAGCTGACGAACTCACCATTAACGGAAACGTAAAGGTTAATGGGCGGGTTATGAAGGAGCTTGGCTACGATGTACTCCCGGACGACACGGTGGAAGTAAACGGCAGAGTCATAAGTGCCGATGAAAAGAAAGTATACATTGCGCTCAACAAGCCGAAAGGATTCGTAACGACTATGAGCGACGACAAGGATCGTCTAACTGTTGCGGATCTTGTTTCGGATATTCCCGAGCGTATTTTTCCCGTTGGCAGACTTGATTACAACACCACAGGTCTTCTCATTATGACCAATGACGGAGACCTTGCCAACAAACTTTCTCACCCGAAGCATCACGTTGAGAAAACCTACCGGGCCAAGGTTTCCGGAGTCCTTTCCGGCAAGAGAATGGCCGCCCTCAGAAAGGGCGTGGATATCGGCGGATTCGTAACTTCCCCGGCAAAGGTCACAATAGTCAAACAGACGGAGAAGTCAGCCATTGCCACAATTACCATTCACGAAGGCAAGAACCGCCAGGTCCGCAAAATGTTCAAGGCTGTAGGCTGCCCCGTCCAGGAACTCACCCGCATCGCTATCGGGGACATACAGCTGGCCCGCCTGAAAGAAGGCACCTACCGCAAACTCACAAGACAAGAAATCGACTATCTCAAGAATCTCTAAGACCGTTCCAAGCGTTTCACAGGGACAGGTTTTGCGTTTCACTTTTTTGATTATTGCCTGCTAAAATTCTACATTCATAGAATTCAAACAGAATGTAGAAATTATTTCAATGATTCTGCTTATCCGTTCATAACAAAGACTGTTGCGAAACATTCTAATCGCATTAATCGTTGAAATTTGTTCTACAATGGTCTTGGAAAATAGAAGTGTAGAAAAGAACGAATAATTAAGCGAGTATTCCCGTAATGACGCCACTGTAAACAATAGGGCGGAACGCAAAACCTGTCCCCGAATGAGGGGGGTCATTATTTGAACCCTTTTTTTGTTTGGAAAATTCACCGTGTTGGTAATGCGTTATTAACACACTGTTACAATCACTCGGTAAGAAAGTGCGTTTAACCAAAATCGTTTACCCCCCTATATTTTTATACATGGGCCCCTCTGTGTTTAGTACACAAAGCGGGTCCCTTTCCTATAATCATTTCCTATAATCGCCGGAGAAATTGAAAACACTTTTCTTGACAAAAGTAATCTGCAGGAAGAGAATACTACTGGGGAAATAGTTAAATCGAAAGCCAAGGAGAGGAAAAATGAAAAAAGAAAACATGAGCTGCGAAATAGCAGCAGTGCTTTTAGCACTGAAACAGGAACTAAGAGAAAGCGAAAAGTCCGATGCAACTATTGAGAAGTACATGCGCGATGCCGAAAGGTTCCTGCTTTTTTATTGTGTTAAGGAAAGAAGAGGCGGGACAGAAGGCACCAGCGAACAAGAGAGAGCGGATAAGTATAAGGAAAAAGAAATATGTGCGAGCACCGAAGAACAAGATTATGGGAATGAACTTGAGATGGCAGGAAGCTATGCTAGCACAGAAGATAATCAAAAAGACACTAACAGTATGAGTAAGGGCGTTAGCAGAATAGCAAAAGAAGATGTTATCGCATATAAAGAATACATGCGAGAAAACGGTTACTCCCCATCGGGAATAAACAGCATGCTGGCGGGAGTAAGGGCACTCCTGAAAAGTATAGGCAAAGAAGACATCAAAGTTAGGAACTACAAAGTCCAGCAGCAGACCTTCGCCGACGAAAGCAGAATGCTCACAAAGAATGAGTACATGAGGATGATAAACTATTGCAGGGGAGATGGCGAGGCTATATGGAATAGTAAATCGAAGAAGAAAAGCGGGCAGAAAAGCAATGCAGAGAAGAAAGCAGCGCTAATCATGGAGACCATATGCAGCACAGGAATCAGAGTATCCGAGCTAAAATTCTTTACAGTTGAGGCAGTGCGACGTGGAGAAGTAAAC
>DFGY01000076.1 GCA_002372505.1 Firmicutes bacterium UBA3738 | reverse complement strand
AAGGATTTCCTGCACAAGGAATCTCACAGGATAGCAGAAAGCTATGATGGGGTATGTGTCGAGGATCTTGATATGAAAGGGCTTTCCAAGGCACTGAACTTCGGCAAGTCCGTTCATGACAATGGATGGGGAATGTTTAAGAGCATGCTGAAGTACAAACTGGAAGACAGAGGGAAAAAGCTGATAGTGATAGACAAGAGGTATCCATCAACACAGATCTGCAGCGAATGCGGATGTATACATCCGGAAGTAAAAGATCTTAGTGTGAAAGAATGGTTCTGTGACTGGTGCCTGACATATCATGACAGAGACAGGAATGCAGCGATAAACATAAAGAAGGAAGGAGTGCGTCAGCTTAGTGCATGACGCATCATATAAAGAACCGCGGGGCCCGCGGAGATAGCTTGCGAGATCTGGCAGGGCAGCCTGCCTTGAACAAGAAGCCCCCACCTCAACAATGATAATTGTAGGTGGTGGGTAGGTCACGGAGGGCGGAGTATTAACTTACCGACGAAAGGTGTATCGAATGACTTTTCAGCGTCATTCTTGAAAAAAGTAAGCATTTTAGGACAACTTTGCCCATTGATAACTTGATTGAGTGTAAAGCTAAGACGGTTAGTAAGGGAATTTGTTGGTGTTATGATGTATTAATGGAGATATATGCAAGCGATAACTTATTGTGTTATACCATTTTGTTTAAAATTGGAGAAAAATAACATTGAGTTGTCCTGCGGCAGTTTTTTTTCGCAATTTGGCGCTGAAAATGTATAATATGTCTTTCTCCCACTTTGTCATATTGTTTTTTTACGGCAAGAGATGTGTTAGAATAATGTGAATTGTAAAGCGGTAGTTGAAGAAATATAGGTGGATAGGATGAAAAGAAAAGCTTTGGTGTTGATGGTGATATTGCTATTAGGGATGACCGGCCTTTTGACAGGTTGCGGAGGCCCAACCGATGGCGGCGGGTCTTCAAAGAGCGAGGCCTCTGCTGAGCCTGGGTCCTCGGACAGCAGTGAGCCGTCCGGAAGTGAAAAGGCCGATAATGAAGGAGTCGGCGTAGCCGAGTTCAATTTCAAAACCAAGAAGGTCAAGCTTAACAGCGGATATGAAATGCCTATTCTTGGCATCGGTACATATTCTCTGGATCACGATACCTGCGTGAATTCTGTCAAAGAGCATCTCAAAAACGGCGGAAGGCTAATTGACACTGCCTACATGTACGAAAATGAAGAGGCCGTCGGCGAGGGAGTCAGAAAGGCTATGGAAGAATACGACATTCCGAGAAAAGATATTTTCGTAATAACAAAAATATATCCAACACAATTTGACAAGCCGGAAGAAGCAATCGACCAGGCCCTGAAGAAGCTGGATATAGAATATGTCGACATGATGCTGCTCCATCACCCGGGGGACGGAGACGTAGAGGCCTACAAGGCCATGGAGTCTTATGTAAAGAAAGGGAAGATTCACTCCATCGGACTTTCCAACTGGTACGTGGAGGAATTAAAAGAATTCCTGCCTCAGGTGGATACCACTCCCGCCCTCGTTCAAAACGAGATACATCCATACTATCAGGAGCAGGATGTGGTCCCATTTATTCAGGAAAAGGGCATAGTGGTTCAGTGCTGGTATCCTCTTGGCGGCAGAGGTCACACAAAGGAAATGCTTGGGGACAAAACCATTAACGAAATAGCTGATGCTCATGGAGTATCGGCTGCTCAGGTAATCTTGAGATGGGACCTTCAAAGGGGAATAGTCGTCATTCCTGGCTCCAGCAATCCGGATCATATTAAAGAAAATCTCGATCTGTTCGGTTTTGAACTTACCGATGAGGAGATGGAGAAAATCAACAAGCTTGATAAAAACGAAAAGCATGACTGGTATTAAATTCGGTTGAACAACTAGGAGGTTAGTGATGGAAAGAGAAATACTGCTGCTGGGTAATCCCGAACTATATGAAGTGTCGGAAGAAGTGAAACGTGAAGAATTGGAAGAACTTAGACCTGTGTTTGAGGATATGTTCGATTGTATAAGGGGCATACAAAGAGATTATGGATTTGGAAGAGCAATAGCCGCACCTCAGATAGGAGTGAAGAAAAGGCTTATTTGCATGCTTACTGACAAGCCTTATGTAATAATCAATCCGACTCTCGAATTCCTTGGCGATGAAATGATGGAACTAATGGACGACTGCATGTCCTTTCCGAAACTGCTGGTTCGTGTCAGAAGATATAGACACTGTATTCTGAGATATAAAGATGAAAACTGGCAGGATTGCGAAATGAAAATGGATGATGATATGTCTGAACTTATCCAGCATGAGTACGATCATCTAGACGGAATCCTGGCAACCATGAGAGCAATCGACAATAAATCACTGGTGATGAGAAAATGAGCGAAATAAAATTCCGAATAATAAATACATCGGGGAACGTAACCTTATTCGTTACATCTCACGTTGATGAAAAAGATTACGCAAATGTGGCCGAGGTGCTTTTGTCCAAAGAAGAACTGGGCGGCGAGCAGGTAGCCTTTGTGGTTGACGAAAACACTATGTGCATGTGCGGCTATGAATTCTGCGGGAATGCATCAAGAGCCTTTGCCCTTATGAAAGGGAAGGGCATGTTAGGAAGCGCATCTGACAGCCGCACTGTTACAATAAACACAAGCGGGGCGCAACATCCTGTTGATGTGGAAGTGGACACCGGCAGGAATTATACAAAAATCCGCATGCCCATTCCCGTTGCCATAGACGTAATTGATTGTGGATTTGGTCAGGCTTTCGATATTGTCGACCTGGACGGCATCATGCATGTCATAGCCGGCGGAATAAAGCCCAGTCTTGAAAATTTCAACGCAATAAAAGAAAAGGTCATGGAAACATACAATACACCGGCCATGGGAGTGATGTTCGTTGATGACCTCGCCCGGACAGAGCAGATAAAAATGACTCCGGTAGTTTACGTGGACGAAGTAAAGTCGACATTTTTCGAGGGTAGCTGTGGATCCGGGTCCACGGCACTTGGGGCGGTATTGTCCCAAGAAAAACCGGATGGTACATATGTATACGATATCCGTCAGCCTAAGGGGGATATTCGAACCACCGCGGAAATAAGAAATGGCGCTTTGTCAGCCATTTGTATTGAAGGCACGGTAGAACTATCTGAAGAGAAATGTATTGAAATATAAAAAGCAAAGTAGATAGGTAGAAAAAATGAAAAAGGATTTTTTTAAAGACTGGAATTACAAAAAGCATGCGAAATTCTGCACGGCGGTATACGCCTGCATGTTCGCTTTTGATATGACTGTGTCATATTTCATTATCAAGAAAGTGATCGATAAATAAAGTAGTGCCCGGGAGGCATGCTACTGAGTCAGACTACTACCGCCTGCGTATATTGCGTCGTGGGCGGTTTGCATTCCCGTAGCTACAGCGTGAATGTCGTCAAAGTTCATCTCTACGTTCTTTACGGCAGATACTATTGCCGTGCCGATTTGCTCATCTGATGGAAGTGCATCCATAGCGCTCAAAAAGCACCTGAAGGCAATTTGCCCGTCATCGAAATCTATGTCGAAGTTGCCCATCCACATTCCGCAGTTAATCTGAGCCAGAAGTATTGCCAGCTCATTCAGGCAATTCATATCGCATTCAAAGGGGAAGAGAACTGTAATTACATAAGAATCCTCATCTACATGAATAATGCAGTCCAGGGTGTCCTCCAGTTCTTCGGAGCCACATGTAAATGCCACTGCGCCTTTGTCTTCTCTTTCGTAGTACTCGCATCCTTCGCTTTCCAGATGCTCTGTTATTCTTTCAAATACTGTCATTGTATTGCCCCTCCTGTTGATTAAGTTATAGAGATTATAACATCACTGCACATCTGTCTCAATAACAATGAAATATAATTTTATGTTGAATACTTAGTCTCGGGGGAGTAAAATCATTTCAATAAGTCGCAACTAATAAGGAAAAGACATGAAATTAACTATTCTTTTAGTAATATATTGCAGCATATCAATCTTGGCTCTTTGTATTTTGTTCGGGCCGCTTCGCAAGGTGATTTCGCCGAAGGAAAAAAGGAACAAGGCAACCCTTGCTATTTTAATTATACCATTTGTAATGTGGATGTTTCCCCTGGTAGGGGCTCTGGTCCGGGACGGAAATATAAACTATTTCTTTCAGAAGTGGGGGAATATTTTCCTCGGATACTTGTTATACTTCTTCGGAATACTGCTGTTTATTGTAATAATCAGAGGCATAGTTTATTATTTCAGACGCAAGCCTGCAGGCAGAGGATTCTGGGGTACGGTCCTTGCCTTGCTCCTGGCACTGACTGTTGGCCTTAACATTTACGGAAGCATACACGCCCATGATGTGCATGTTACCAACTATATTATGGATAAGGAAAAGCTTGGTTTAGAGGAAGAATTAAAAATTGTCCTTTTGGCCGATCTGCACATAGGTGTAAATTCAAATGAAAAGCTATACGAGGATATGGTAAAGCGGGTCAATGAGCAGAATCCGGATCTGGTGCTTATTGCCGGCGATATTGTGACTAGCGCTTTTGGAGCTATAAAAGACGAAGAAAGATGTGCGGATATTCTCAGGGGAATGAAGCCGAGAATCGGTACGTATGTAGTTTACGGAAATCACGACGTGGACGAACCACTTCTCGGAGGCTTCACCATTGGGGAAGCACAGGACGCAAAGAGACATCCTCGCATGGATAACTTTTTAATTTCCTGCGGCTGGGAGCTTCTCACCGACGAAGTTGTAAATGTGCCTAAGCTTGGGAATCTCGTAATTGCCGGAAGACGTGACGAAAAAAGGCCGGGTGATGGTGTGAAGGTGAGAGCCACCCTTGACGAACTTCTTAAGGATGTACCAAAAGAAGACCCGGTAATTCTTCTTGAACACGAGCCTTCAGATCTGCAAAATATGGACAAGTACGGCATAGACCTGGTTGTCAGCGGCCATACCCATGACGGCCAGATTTTCCCGGGAAACATAGTTACCAGAATCATGAGCGACCAGGCCTATGGAAAGAAAGAGTGGGGCAGCACCACTTCCGTGGTGACATCAGGCGTAGGATTCTACGGCCCGCCCCTTAGAGTCGGGACAATAAGCGAAATCGTTGTTATCAATTGCAGATAGCGTTACTGTCTTTCCTTTTCAGTGTTTATCCAATCGCTGTTTTTGTTAACCAGGTAATCATAGGGAGATTCCTGATAAACGTAGTAGTTGAGCCAGTTGGAGAAGAGCAGGTTGCCGTGGGATCTCCATGTAAGCTTAATGGCACCATCCGGGTCGTCATCTACGAAGTAGTTTACGGGAAGCTCGATTGGTTTGCCTGCGTTGCGGTCTCTCCAGTATTCCTCCGCAAGTGTTTTGCGGCCGTATTCATTATGACCCAGCATGAATATCTGGCGGCCGTTTTCTGTGGAAATGAGAGCCGGCCCTGTTTCTTCACTGTCGGCTAAAATTCTCAGCTCCGGATGCTCCAGCACTTCCTCGCGGCTAACGTAGCAAGCTCTGGAAATAGGTGACATGAAGTATTCGTCGAAGCCGCGAACTAATGGGTTATGTCTGCGTGTTACTTTGTGCTCGTATATTCCAAAGAGCTTTCTTTTGCCTGTGGTAATGGTCTTGTGAATTCCGTAGTAATAGTAAAGGGCGGCAAATGCTCCCCAGCACAGGTAGAAATTCGTGTAGATGTTTTCCTGGGACCAGTCGAGAATCTTAGTTATTTCTTCCCAGTAGTCAACATCTTCAAAGTCGATGAAATCCAGTGGTGCACCGGTGAGAATCATTCCGTCGAAACGCTGATCCTTTACTTCGTCGAAGGTTTTATAGAATGTATCCATGTGCTTTTCCGAAGTATGGGTCTGCTGGTGGGTCTCGGTTCTGAGAAGTGTCAGATGCACCTGTATCGGCGAGTTGGCCAGCATACGGGCCAGCTGAGTTTCAGTTGCGATTTTCGTCGGCATAAGATTCACTACGAGGATTTCCAGTGTTCTGATGTCCTGTGTTACTGCGCGGCCTTCGCTCATGCAGAAAATGTTTTCTCTTTTCAGTACTTCTGTTGCGGGAAGGTCGTTTGGAATTATAATTGGCATTTTTATCTCTCCTTATTGTTTGTCTCTGTGATAAAAGCTTGCTTGCATTTGCGGTTTAAAGTTTGTTCAGTGCCTGGTCGAAGTCGGCTTTAATGTCCTCGATATCTTCCAGACCGGCGGATACTCTGATGAGACCCGGGTCGATTCCTGCGGCAATCTGGTCTTCCTCGGACAGCTGTCTGTGGGTTGTGCTGGCCGGGTGCAGGGCGCTGGTTCTGATATCTCCTACGTGGACTACGATGCTTGTGAGCTCAAGGTTTTCCAGAAGCTTTTCGCCGGCTGTTCTTCCGCCTTTCACTGCGAAGGACAGGACGCCGCCTGCTCCCTTGGGCAGATATTTTTTCGACAGCTCATAGTTTTCGTTTCCTTCCAGGCCGGGGTAGTAAACCCAGTCAACCTTGTCGTGAGCCTCCAGGAATCTGGCCAGCTCCAGTGCGTTATCGGAATGAATTCTCATTCTTGCCGGCAGGTGCTGCAGGTTCTGGAATGTGAGCCAGGAATTAAGAGGCGCTATGCAGGAACCGAAGTCTCTGAGAGCGCATACTCTCAGCTTCATGGCGAAGGCTGCAGGGCCGAACTTCTCGTAGAATTTTAGACCGTGATAACTTTCGTCCGGCTCGGTAATTTCCGGATACTTGCCGTCCTTTGTCCAGTCGAAATTACCTGCTTCCACAACGATTCCGCCCATGGATGTGGCCTGGCCGTCAGCCCATTTCGTAGTGGAATTGATGACGATATCTGCTCCGTGCTCTATTGGTCTGCAAAGATAGGGCGACGCCAGAGTGTTGTCTATGAACAGTGGAACGCCGAGGGTCTTTGCTACTTTTGAGAACTTCTCAAAGTCCAGAACGTGGAGTGCCGGGTTTGCTATGGCCTCTCCGAAGAGGAGCCTTGTGCGTGGCTGAGCCTTTGCGATTATTTCTTCTGCACTGAGAGTCTGATCCACGAAGGTTACGTCAATTCCGAATTTCTTCAGTGTAGTGGCGAAGAGGTTGAAGGTCCCGCCGTAAATGCTGGGGCTGGCGAGAATGTGGTCGCCGGCGCTGCAGATTGTGGTGACTGCCATGAATATTGCAGCCATTCCCGATGATGCGGCAACTGCCGCTGTGCCGCCTTCCAGAGCGGTGAACTTCTTTTCCAGGGCGTCTTCGTCGGGATGACCAATTCTCGAATACATGAATGTGTCGCTTTCAAGATCGAAGAGGGCCGCCACGTCCGGGGCGTTATAGTATCTGTAAGTTGTGTTTTGTACGATGGGCAGCACCTGGGGCTGTCCCTTTTCCGCCTTGTATCCGGCGTGAATGCAGTTTGTGTTAAAGTTGTAATTTGTCATTTGCTTTCTCCCTTCATGTTGTTCCGTAAAAAAAGAAGCAAGGCCTGCTTGCTTCCGGGTTGACATATTATGCTGATTAAGTCATGGAGTCACGTCAATCATGCACTATGCCTTGCCCGGAAGAGGGCATCATCATAGCGTTCATCATGATCATCATCATGCAGTTGTTTTTCTGATTGAACATGTGCTTATCTCCATTAACTATAACTGACTATCGATGCAGACTATAACATGATGAATTGTGTCTGTCAATAAGAAAATTCATTTTCAAAAAAATTCATTTTCAAAAAAATTAAAGTTGAATTTTTGCGTTTTCAACAAAACCGCAGATTTATTCTGCAAATAATGCACCTTTTGTGTTATAATCTTTCCCGCAGATGTACGCCCGTAGCTCAGGGGATAGAGTAGCACACTCCGAATGTGAAGGTCGCGGGTTCGAATCCCGCCGGGCGTACCAAATACGATGAAGAACCAAGTGATCAAGCAATTGTGAAATGGTTCTTTTTTGTCTTGAAAAGTATGCGCATAGTGCGTATAATGCGATAGGGAAGGTGATAATATGAAACTACTATACCCGGCAGTTTTTTCTCCCTTCGATGATGGGTCGGGCTATACAGTGCGAGTCCCGGATCTACCGGGATGTGTAAGTGAAGGGGACTCATTGGCCGATGCCATTATAATGGGAACAGATGCAGCTTCAGGTTGGGTACTTGACGAATTAGAAGATGGTAATGATATTCCTAAAGCAAGCGATATTAATGATATTAAAGTCGAAAAGAATGAGATTGTTAACTTGCTGGTATTGGATATGGATGCTTATGCCGAGAAATACGGTGGTAAGGCTGTAAGGAAAAACATTACGATACCATCTTACATGAATACTTATATAGAAAAAACAAACCTCAGTCTTTCCAAGGTGGTGCGTGAAACAATATCGGAATATATTACAAATCGTGATGTGCAGAAATAAGAAACAGTACCGGTGCGTTTTTCCTGTTGTCTTGAGTAATGGTTACAACTTCAAATTTGTCGGGCTTAAGCTCGCTTAGTAAAGACTTTATAGAATCCATTTCCCTGGCACCTTCCGCGTGACCGGGATAGGCGATTACAGAAATAACGCCACCTGGAGCGATTAAATCTAAAGCAATCTCAAGAGACTTTAAAGTGTCAGTCTCCGTTGTTGTAATGCTATGATCTCCGCCGGGCATATAGCCCAGGTTATACATTATGATATTTGGGCGAGATATGTAATCGGCAAGATTTGCATGGGAATCACAAATGAGCGAAACATTCGAAATATCAATTCCGCTTTTAGAAAGAAGCCGGGATGTATTTTCGATTGCTTCTTTTTGCACATCGAAAGCATAGACCATTCCAGCTTCACCAACAGCCCGGGCGAGAAACAGCGTGTCGTGGCCGTTGCCGGCTGTGCAGTCCACAGCTACATCGCCTTCTTTTATATATTCTGCCAGAATCCTGTGGCATCTTTCAGTTACCGTTAGATTGAACATGTGGATATAATAGCACAAAACTCGCGACAACGAAGCAAAATGTACAAATGGCAATATTATGGCAATTTTATGGTTTGATTAAGGCTGCATACCGTGCTACAATATGCTTAAGTAAAACCGCTATAGTCTTTGACCTTTATACGGAGGGGAAATGTTAAAGCTAAGCGATATCATAAAACTGAAAAAAGAGTTCGGCTACACAAATGAAGATATGGCGCGGATGAGTCATCTTCCTCTCAGCACTGTACAGAAAGTTATGAGCGGACAGATTAAGGCACCAAGGCGGCACACGTTAGAGGCTCTTTCGGACGTATTCCTTAGTCGCATATATACAGATGGGGAGAATTTCTATCCCAATCGTAAGTACTTTACTGACAGCGGTGCTGATTTCGATATTGTAGACAACCGCGGAGTCGTCAAAGAAGAAGCGATTAAATGCAGTACAGGCAGGACAAATGTAACAAAAAAGAAGTTTACCAAAGAAGATTATTTTGCGCTGCCTGATGAGGCAAGGGTAGAGCTGATAAACGGGGTGTTCCATAATATGGCGGCGCCCAGAGTCAAACATCAGAGAATCGTGCTTCGTATTGCTGAACAAATCATCCAATGTCAAAGAGAACATGATTCGGAATGCGAAGTACTCATGTCTCCTTTGGATGTTGTGGTAGAAGGTATAGGTGATGAGGAAGATTCAGTTGTACAGCCTGATGTAATGATTTGCTGCGACCAATCGATTATCACGGAAGATAATATAGTTGGCGGTCCGGATTTTGTCCTTGAAGTGTTATCCGATTCCACCAGAAACAAAGACTGCGTGGAAAAGCTTGAGGTATACAGGAGGGCAGGTTGCAAGGAGTATTGGATTGTAGATCCGAAGAACGGACAGGTAATCGTTTATACATTTGCGTCCGCCAAAGAAATGGATATTAGAGCATTTACCTTTGAAGACGAAGTCCCCATTGGTATTTCGGATGGAAAGTGCAAGGTAGATTTTAAGGAGATAAAAAAGTTTATTGATTGATAATTTTGAGGGCTGATGAACAATTGCTCAATTTTGATTTGATTATTATTCATACGAACATTTAAGCTCTTAGGTGTTGCATTATCCTAACCATTGTAATACTATATAATCAGATTTCAGGCAAAGTAGGGTTGTACGCGTATAGTGTTCCCGGAACAGGGAGATGACCGGGAAACGAAGGCGCCAGGAGGTGCTGCGGTGTGCATCCCGCATCCCGTTGCTAGTGAACACGGGGCCAAATACCCGTTTTTTTAGTGCAAAGAGGTGGCGTTAGTTTCCCTGAAGTTTAGAAAATATTGCTTGTACGTGGATAAGGAGAAGTAAAGATGGTAGACAAGCAAAAGGTGGAAACTGCAGTTAAAATGCTGCTCGAGGCAGTTGGTGAAGATCCGGAGCGCGAAGGACTTGTCGGAACGCCGGAGAGAATATCCCGCATGTGCGAAGAGCTATTCGCAGGAACGGATGAGGCGGCTAAAGAAGCGCTTTCAGTGACCTTTAACTGCGCCAACAGTGACATAGTTTTGGAGAAAGATATTCATTTCTATTCTTTGTGTGAGCATCACCTGCTCCCATTCTTCGGCAAGGCACACATTGCATACATTCCAAATGGCAAGGTTGCCGGGCTGAGCAAGCTGGCTCGCACTGTAGATGCCTATGCCCGTAGAGCCCAGATACAGGAGAACATGAATGCTCAGATTGCCGACGCAATAATGGAGAACCTGAATGCAAAGGGCGTCCTTGTAGTAATTGAAGCTGAGCACATGTGCATGTCCATGCGTGGAGTGAAGAAGCCCGGGACTCAGACCATGACCTATGTTTGCCGTGGTGAGTTTGCAGACAATCCGGCTCTCACAGATCGTGCTATGAGAATGATTGGCGGAATGTAAAGGATAGATAATTATGCCCGAGCTAAGTAAGGCGAGTAAAATAATCGAACACGAGCTGTTCATAAAAACTCTAAGCATAATAGAAGAACAGGAAAAAGATAGAATCTATTGCCGGCACGACATGGCACACTTTTTAGATGTGGCCAGGGCCGGCATGATTTTTATTCTCGAAAGGGATTATGACATTCCCGCCGATGTAATGTATGGGGCGGCGTTGACCCATGACCTTGGCCGTGCCAGGGAATACACTGACGGCACGCCACACGACCAGGCGGGAGTAGAAATAGCACAGAGAATTCTTCCCGACTGCGGATACAAAGATGCTGAAGTGGCGGAGATTATAATGGCTATTGCGGCTCACAGGATTAAGGACAGCGGAATGAAGCTGGCGGAGGTTCTCTACGAAGCGGACAAAAGAACGAGACCGTGTTTTGCCTGCCCGGCAGCAGATACGTGTAACTGGCCGGAAGAAAAGAAGAATCTGAAATTGACGGTGTAAAAAAGATGAATGTAAATGAATTGTTAAATAGAAATAATGAATCGGCTGAATGGCAGAGATGCCTGATCATGGGTATCCTTAACGTTACTCCCGATTCCTTTTCCGATGGTGGTAAGTGGAACGGAGTAGACGCGGCTCTCAGACACGCCGAAGAAATGATAGATGAAGGAGCGGACATTATCGATATTGGTGGCGAGTCCACAAGACCGGGCCATGAGCAGATAAGCGTCAGCGAGGAAATAGAAAGAGTCCTTCCCATAATCGAAGCGGTGAAGGCCCGCTTTGACATTCCCGTGTCCCTGGACACTTACAAGAGCGAAGTGGCAGCTGCCGGAATTAAAGCCGGCGCAGATATTCTAAACGACATCTGGGGATTTAAGTATGATGGCGAAATGGCGGTTGTGGTGGCAGACGCAGACGTACCGTGCATTCTCATGCATAACAGAGAGAGCACGGAATATGATAATTATCCGGCCCAAGTTTTCGATGCACTAAAAGAGAGTGTGGATATAGCGCTAAGCGCTGGCGTGAAGAGGGAAAATATAATTCTCGATCCCGGTATTGGATTTGGCAAAACATACGAGCAGAATCTCGTTCTAATGAATGAACTTGAGGGGATGAATGACTTAGGATTCCCATGGCTTCTCGGAACATCGAGAAAATCCATGATAGGTCTGACCCTTGATCTGCCTGCAGACGAAAGAGTGGAAGGCACAATCGCCACAAGCGTCATAGGCGTAATGAAGGGATGTTCAATTCTTCGGGTTCACGATGTAAAAGAGAACCTCAGAGCAGTCAGGATGACGGAGGCAATACTCAACGTTTAAGATGACAGGGGGACGTTTCTCTTTTTATCTTTTGCCAGTAATTGTAAATTACGCGCTGCAATATCCGATTTTGTTCCTTTTTCGACAAATATAATGTCTGATTTTATTCCTTTTTTGCCTAATCAAGTATCCGATTTTATTCCTTTTTTGGCAAATCAAATATCCGATTTTATTCCTTTTATAAGTCTTTTAGCGACGCATGGGTTTGAATTTCCTTTGCTCAAGGCAATACTCAACGTTTAGATTTTTTCTGGCTTTCTTCTTCAATTAATTTAACCAGTTCGTAAGGTCGGAGTTCAAGGGCATCGGCCAGGCGCCATATGGTTTCTAAATTAGGTTGCTTTTGCCCGGTTTCAATCATGGAAAGATGACTTCTGGCAATATTGGCAAAACTACTAAGGACTTCCTGTGAAAGTCCTTTCTTTTTACGTAAATGTTCTATAGTCAGTCCAATTGCTTCTTTGTCGTAGCCATAGTCGTTATCATTCATTTCGGGTACCTCCCCAAACAAATAATAAGAGAAACGTACGGCTGTTATGTCTACGATGGTAGACAAAGAAATTATTGTATGATAAACTCCCATCTTTGACAGTTTTAGG
>DFGY01000121.1 GCA_002372505.1 Firmicutes bacterium UBA3738 | reverse complement strand
TCCCATGCTTTGGCCGCCGATTTTTCAATAGCTCCGTCTGCGTTCAGGGTACTTGCTTCTTCGGGAGTTACCACAAAGTCATCTGCTGAGAGTCCTATATCAGGATTTCCTGTTGGCTCTACTCCGTTATCTCTTTCGTATGCTGCCTTCAGGTCCAGACCTTCGCGTGCAGGTGTTGCCGGGTCATCGGTTACTGGCATCAGAGTATCTGAGGCTATATAGTCTCCTGCTTTAAGTTTGCCGTCCGGTGTATCTTTGGTTACCTGCCAGCCTCTGAATGTGCTTCCTGCCTTACTTGGCTCTTCAGCAGGGAATGATGGATTGTTCTTTATGTTCTCTCCGTATGGGATGTCTCCGCCTTCGATGTTTGCCGGACTGCCTCCGTTACTATCAAAGGTGGTCGGATATTCTTCCTTCGCGAATACTGCCTTGTAGGGCACGTCCGCATATCCGAAGGTTGCGTTTTCGGGTTCTGTTACGGGCGTAGTTCCTTCAGGTGCATTCTCGGGCACCCATCCCTGGAATGTATATCCCGGCTTAGCTGTGACACTTGGCCACTTAAGGCTGTCGCAGCCTGCGCCTTCATAGGTGAACTGGGTTCCTGTGCTACCCGGCGTTCCTTCTGTCATGTTGACCCAGCTATCCCCGCCGGCTCTGTCTGTCATGGTCCCTTTGTCTGTCTCTGTCAGTTTAAAGGATACTTCCGTCGGGTTATCCCAGTATACGCCGCAGTTATATGTACCGCCTACTTCCAATGAGTAATTGAAGTCGTTTGCATCCACTGCTGTAATTGGATCTGAGAATGCATAGCCCTTGAGCTTGTCATCGGAAGCATCTGTGTTGTGAACGAAGGCGTTATCTTTCGTTTTTCCGCCCTCCGCTTTCGACGCTTTTGATGTTACCATTATCTGGTCTGCGAGTAATTCTCCAGTGTTTACTGCTCTGAAATCTTTACCCACCTTGTCTCTGTTGATTATCCTAAGCTGATAGTAGCCTGCATACTCTTCTTCCGTTGCAAGACCGTTAAATCTGTACTCACCTGTTGTCTCGTCTACTTTGTCTTTTTTAAGCAGCTGTTTCTGACCTTCCGGGCCTCCCCACAGCTCCAGGTTGTACGGTCCATCACTCGTAAGATCTGCAGCCACTTCGTTATTGTCCCACTTGCCGTTCTTGTTAAGGTCATTAAAGACTGTACCTTTGATCTTACCTGTGGCAAAGAGAAGTGCTGTTGCGTCCCCGGGCTCTGTTCCGGAGAAGACTTTTTCATCGGGCGTTCCTTCGTTAACCGTAAGATTACGGTACACTACGGGTCGTAGAACTATTATGGAGTTCTTTTCAGAGTTATCCGCCGACACTGCCCTTACATCAAGGTTAAGTTTGTTCTCAGCGTCAGTTGGAATATTGTTCTTGGCTACCAGCTTGACACAGTTTACATTCGCAAGCTGGCCATCTGTAATGTCGTTTTCACTTATCCATGTAACTGTGTTGTCCCAGTTACGATAGTTTACGTTTCCACTTGCATCTGCAGTGGGTACAGCCGCATTAACCGCGTAGAACATATCCCATACGGCCGGATTCGGGTTGGTGATTTTCTTATCCAGCTCAAGGTTAAAGGGGGCAGGAACTTCATTTCCGTCCTTATCCTTTGAGCCCTTGGTAAGCTCGCCCCAGTTTTCGCCCTTCTTTGGGATAGGCTGCCATACGGTTGTGCCGGATGGAGCCGGGATGCCGCTCTGGTTTCTTACCGTGGTCTTAAGCTCTACCTTTTCCTCTCCACCGATTGGAAGAATGGTCTGAGGATCAGACTCAAGATACTTGACGTAGTTTTCCATGAGACCTGTCTTCGCCTTAGTCTCCGCTACTACGTCAGCCAGAGCGTGGATTGTGTAGCCAGTGTTTGTGACTGATGGAATAATGCGTCCGCCATCTGACTCAAAGTTATATACATTGTTAGTGTCTCCATACTCTGATGTTAAATCTATATTTTCAATAAATAAATTATCTTCTGCCGTATATATTCCGCTGGGTGAATTTTTAGAAGTGACGATTTCATATTCAACCACTTTTCCAAGTGTACCTGGTGCTGCACTTGGATGATACGGTACTGCCCTTAGTTCTTTGGGGACTTTTGAAAAATCAAGTTTATAGTAATACTTTGTTTCTCCATTGGTTGATATGCTTGTTAGAAGTTCTGATTTTTTTACGTACTTCGTTATATCCGTTAATTCATATCCTCTTCGTGATTTGATTGAACCATCTTCGTTAAATACCCAACTGCTGCCAGTGCTCATACTAATTCTTCTGTAATTTAATACTTTTAATTTTTGTATCGTAGCGTTCTGCGGAACACAAATATACACGTTATAGTTGCTTATGCTCTGTGTTACATCATATGTAGAAACAGAAACAACCTGTCGTAATTTTTCTCCTGCTATTACTTCTGGTGTTACTTGATCTGAGAAGCCTTTACTTGAGCTTGATGCAGATAGGTGAAGTCTATGAAAATCACTAGCGGTTAGGAGTATTTTGCCTTCTCCTGTCGTTTTACTTCTGTCATATGTATCATATACTTCTATGGTCCCAACACTTCTAGTCCCTGATTTATAGGTTAATTTTCCGTATGGAGTAAAGCCGCCTTGTTCATTAGGTTTCAAAGAACCAACATTGTATGTTACTTCAGTTAAGTACTCGCCATTTACAAGTCCAAGCATTTCTTTTGACACACCAGGTGTAGATGTTGCTATCTCTGTTCCCGGTTGTAAATTAACATCTACTGTTTTCCCTCTTTGGTTTGTATTCGTCTTAATTCGCACCTTTTCAATTGGTTCAGTATTACCTGTAATATAGAAGGCAGTCGCTTGTATATTGTTTATATCTAATTTTACAGTTACTGTTTTATCATCGGATTCAATAGTGCCATAATTGCGATAATTCTGTTGTCTTCCGTCACCACCAAAAGGTATTGATTCTGTATACGACAACATATCAGCCGAAGTCTGATTTGGATTCACCTTTGGCATTAAGCCAGGATTTGAGGTATACTCCGCTTGGGCATTTCCGTTGTAACCAATAGCTACATCATCACCATTAAATATTATAATGTCGCGCTCCGAAGGGTTTTCTCGTAACACTGTGCCATCCTTCAGTGTAATCTTTTTTATAGCATTCACAGTAAGTTTCTCTGTTCCACTAGGTGCGTTCACTACATACTCTATAGGTTCGTAAAAATCTCCATACCACAGTCCTATATAATAATCACTTGTAAGCTTATACTGGTTGTCCGATGTTTTTGTCAATTTATATACATCAGTTGACCTTACTTTACTCCCAATAGGCTCACCTTTTCCATCAAGCATCTCTAAATCAAATTCTCTCAATCTTATTGAAACGCCATCTGGCACATTATATGTTAATTCCGTATTGGTTATTAAATACACAGGAGACCACGCCATTGATCTATAATTATATCCTTGCACCTTTGACTCTATACCTTCCGGCAAAACAGACTGAAGTGTGGACCTACGAGATGTTTTGGGTATTTTATAATTATTCTTCAGAGCTGGTGCTGTTGTTTCTACATCGGTACTTATTTTTGATTCAAAATCTCCATCTGTATATGTCACCTTTATGGCTTCCCTTATATTGAAATATGGATTTTTCCCATCTGGAATAACCGAAAATGACCAAGTCAAATCACCAACACTTGATTTCAGGTGTCCACACAAAGATTTAGTTGGACCAACGTATTTTTTGATACTAGGCGAGTTTGCGTTTGCAACCACGTATTCAAAACTTTTAAATTTTTCTTCCTCTACATCCGAGCTAAAACTCTTTACCAGATTTGAACTTTCTGTTCCTTTAGACTGAAACAACAATCCTTCTGCAATTTCAATTTTAATTGACTTCGCGCTGTTCCCACTAAGGTTTTTTAAAACCACTTGGTACTGATACTCTTTAGGAAGGGCCCCTACATTATCTTTATAAGAGAACTCGGCTGTCTGACCATCCATATCGGTTAGCTCCGTGTGGTTATCATCTGTTCCGAGAAGCTGGATGGTTCCGCCTCCGGGGAGATCTTTGGCGGCTGCTTTGGCGTTTTCTGCTCCAAACATACCAAAAGATTGCGGCATCGCATATGACCCCACAACCATAATAGCAAGCAGGAACACAAAAACTCTGTGCAGCCATTTGCTGTTAGTTCTTGATTGCATTAGTTAACCTCCTATATATTTTTTATCTTTTCCTTTCCTCTTCCTCCTTACTGAATACT
>DFGY01000004.1 GCA_002372505.1 Firmicutes bacterium UBA3738 | reverse complement strand
AGTCAAGCAAAAACTCCACAATAACTTGACACTATCACATTGTTAAATGTTATTGACAACTAATATGATAAGATGTTTAATAGAAGGTGAACTTAGCGTACACGGTTCAAATTATATCGTAGAGTAACGCACTCTACGAATATTTAGATACGCTTAAAAGGTGTATTCAGAAGCTTTCCTGCTACAAACAGTTTATTACTATATTGATCTTACTTTTGTTTCGCGGACTACCTCATTCTTAGTGTAGTCCGCGAAATAAAAATCATCCACTCCTTCAACTCTGCTTACCGCTCTTGTCCGTCCTTGCTGCCTTAAGTGCAATAAATGCCATGCCGCCCGGGGAACGATAGGCTCCCGTAACGAAGTCCAGCTGGCCGCCCGTTCCGCTGATCTGGCGTGTGCCTACGGCTTCGGAACAGATCTGTTGTTTACACTGATTATATATTCAGGTTTAGGTCTGATGCTGTCGTTAATACGATTTTCAATATCTAACCGCACGCTATCCGGATCGGGAATCCCTACAGTGTCCCCATGATCGTCCACATCAAACACAATTGTCCCACTTCCGAAATTGGCAAATGCGCTGACATCTTTTTCTTGTTTTGGTGTAAAACAATCAATTGATTTTTCTTGTTTTGGTGCTATAATGTAAATATATGATTTGGTGTATTTTTTATGGAATAAAAATCTTGTTTTGGTGGGGAGGCATATCCATGAAAAGAAAAATTACCGATAAATTGCTCGCTTGGAAGGCTACAGATAACGGCAAAACTGCTCTTCTAATTGACGGTGCACGTCGTGTTGGTAAAAGCTATGCGGCTGAAGAATTTGCCAAGGCTCATTACAAATCCTACATTCTTATCGATTTTAACGAAGCAGGCCCCGAGATAATCGACTTGTTTAATCACAACTTAAGAGACCTTGATTCTTTGTTTATGTATTTATCTGCCGCTTACCAAACAGAGTTATATACACGGGATTCATTAATTATTTTTGATGAAGTGCAGTTATGTCCGCGGGCTCGCGCCGCAATAAAATTCCTTGTGGCTGATGGTCGATATGATTACATGGAGACCGGTTCATTAATGTCAATTCGTAAAAACGTCAAGGATATAATTATTCCTTCCGAAGAACGGCACCTGAAAATGTACCCCATGGATTTTGAAGAATTTCTTTGGGCAAAAGGAGAAGAACCGCTGTGGGCACTTATTCAAGACTGTTTTAAAAAAACAAAACCACTTGGACAGGCACTTCACAGAAAAGCTATGACCTTATTCAGAGAATATTTGATTGTTGGCGGCATGCCTCAAGCTGTTAATGAATACCTTCTTTCTAATAATTTTAACTATGTTGATTCCATTAAAAGAGACATTTTAAATTTGTATAGAGCTGATATTGCCAAGCACGCTTCCGGCTATGAACGAAAAGTTGAAAGTATTTTTGATAATATCCCCTCACAACTTTCGAAGCACGAAAAAAAATTCACTCTTGCTTCCTTAGGGAAAGGCACACGCTACAGAGATTACGAAAGTGCTTTCTTGTGGCTTAATGATTCAATGATAACAAATATTTGTTACAATTCTACGGAACCAAGCGTAGGGCTAAAGCTGAACAGAGATAACGCTTCCTTCAAGATGTACATGGGAGATACAGGCCTTTTAATCAGCCATGCCTTCGACGAAAACGGACTCGTGTCCGAAGAAATCTATAAGAGGCTCCTTTTCGGAAAGCTTGGGGTAAATGAAGGAATGATCTTCGAAAACATCGTTGCACAGATGCTCGCTGCTAACAGTCACTCCCTATATTTCTATTCTAATTCTTCAAGAACGGATAAGAGTTCAAGGATGGAAATCGATTTCCTAATATCAAAATCAAAAACAACCAACAGACATAACATCTCGCCAATCGAGGTTAAATCCGGGAAAAACTATACTTTATCATCCATTAATAAGTTCAGAAAGAAATATTCCGAACAACTGCACATAGCAATAGTACTCCATACAAATGATTTAAGCGAAAAAGATGGTGTGCTGTATTTACCCGTCTACATGACACCGCTAATCTAATACCCGTCACCCGCATATTTCCTTATACACCATCCCCCTCTTCCCTCGGTCGGAGCGCATGAGGGATACGTGATCCACAGTCATGGACACGCCTGTTATAGACTCAATGGCTTCGGCTGGAAGGTCCCTAAGCTCTCCATCCGGTCTGCGCACCAATGTAATGTGAGGCGAAAATTTCTTGCGGTCGAAGGGAATGCCGGCCTCAGCCAGACTTCTTCTGATTCTTCTGGCCAGAGTCTTTAGCTCTTCGCTTTCCTCCAGGCCTATCCACCAAAGCCCGCGGAATGCCCCGATACCTTTAAGGGAAATGGTGAAGGGCTCTAGCTCCACCCTCTCAATCTGCTCCAGCACCAGCTCCGGATCCGCGAATTCACCGATAAAGGCCAGAGTAATATGCATGTTCTCCGGCCGGGTATAATTGCCGCCGATACCACAAAACATCATGGAATCCTGCACATCCATAATCGCTTCTTTCATATTGTCCGCCAGATTGATTGAGATGAATAAACGCATCGGCTCTACCTCATCTGATTTTTATTCCAATGATTATAGCTATAATGAACATTATAAGTAACGGCACCCACCAGAATTTTGCTATTATAGATGCAAAGAGTAAGCTACTAAACATTTTTCACCTCCTGTTATATCGCTACTAGTAATAATATCCTCCAAAACTTTATACATACACAGTTATCTTTTCCCTCTCATTTTATAATATGGGCTGAGATTTATGAATAGCTTATGTAGCTTTTCGCTTTCCTCGCCTTTGAAGTTATCAAAGATGTATTCGAGTAATTCCTCCTGTCTTGCCTGCCCCAGGGTGAGGCGGTAAAGGGATAGTATTTTTATCAGCCTCTCGTAGGTTATTTCATCTTTGCTGAAGGGGTACATGGGTACGATTCGTTCTATCTTAATCATGTCCGGCTCCTCAGTTAATCCCCAGTAGGGAATCAGGTCGGAGCTATCCCCTGCTTTATCCTTTTCCTTTATAAGTGCCTCTTCAAATAATTCTTTCCAGACATCTTCCTTATATTCTATATCACCATATCGCTTGGCAACATTCTGTCTGATGACTAATCCTTTAAATCTGTTTATGCGCCCTTCTCGCTGCTCTATGTCAATGGGATTCGAGGGAAGGTTCCAATGGACAATCCTTCTGCAGTAGTTGTGGAAGTCCAGGCCTTCCTGTCCGATTGAAGTTGATGCCAGCACGAATGGGCGGAAGGGGGAATTAAATGCGTTGCGCACAACCTTCTTCCTATCATAACTCTTTTCCGTCTCTTCACCTTTAGTGAATGCGACAGCATAATGAGTCCGCATCTTTGTGTCTTTCACATCACCCTTCCCTGTCAAATCTGCTTTGAACTTCGCGAATGTATCAACTGAATAGAAAGTTGTTCTAATAGACATAGATGCCATTAGCTCGGCACATATATTTTCGAGCAGGTTCTCATCTTCATCCACACCACCTGCAATCAGGTGAAGGTATTCGTCGAACACAGCTTGCATGTTGCCTTCTTTGCAGTACTTAAGAAGGTTCAGCCAATGTCTCCTGGTGCTGTTCTCACCGTACAAGACATCTATAGTCGCAATAGCCTCCGGTGCGTTCATTCGATGGAGAAACAGCTGCGCAATCTTTGTTGCTGATACTCTGACTTCATCGTAATCAACATCATCACTATACTTTTCTAAGGATCTGTACATGCATATAGCCGGTGAAGCAATGGCCATGTCTACCAGCACTTGAACTAAATTCGGTGGCTGCTTGCCCAGATTGACCCAGTTGTTCTTAAGGCATTCATCGTACAAATATCTAAGATAATCTATATGGGCTTCATAGGCTTTCTTGTTGCTTTTTGCTTCTGCGCCTTCCGTCTCAAGAGCCCGGCATCTTTCAAGCCAGGTATACACATCTTTCGTTTTATCAAACATCAGGGGCAGCATGTAGTACCACCTATAGTCCACATTGCCGGTCGCATCCTGCGCACCAAATCCCACTTCATCCTCCAGCTTCATTCTGATTTCGTCTTCGATATCCTCAAGGGACATCTTTTTATTCATACAGTCTATGGGAGAGTAAATATCGCTCAGAAACTTCGACGGATACAGCAAACAGAACAATGTCATCGCCGCCGGCCTGTTGTCCTTCTTTCTGAACGTAAGCCTAGGCGCCGGATATCTTTTGTCTTCGCCATGAAAATAGCGTGCGTTCTTGTCATGGGTTTTCTCTCTCAGCTTACCGATGGTTCGCCTTTCGGCCTCATATGAGAAAAGGCTGGCTATCATGCGGGGAACCATTTCCCACGCAGAAAATATCAAAGTCTTTGAGAAATCCTCATGGCCCTTGAATGCTCCGCCAAACTCATAATATGGTCTGGCCGGCGGTACCCATAGCATATTTTCAGCACCGTCTCCCATGGCCTCTGCCATTACCATTTCAACTCTGGCATTATTAAAAGGTATCTCTTCGTACTTATCTATACGCTTTCGTTCAAGCCAGAATGTGTCCTTATCCGCAATGTCCACTTGGTCAGAATTATTCATGAAGTAGTCTTCTATCTTTTTCTTTAATTGATAGTCTTTCATGAACGACAACAAATATGGCGAGGATTTCACATAGTCCACCGGCACATTGATTCTTAGATTTATTTCATCCAACATGCCTTGCAGATTTAAATATGATTTTATATCGGACTCCGCTACATCCATGGCTTCATGCACCTGATGATCGTCAATTAGGTCGGCAGCCTTCTCTTCGGTAATTCGCTCGGTACGGCAAACCGATCCGTACATTGCATCCTCCGCAACATTTTTCACCTGAATGATAGAAGTGTCGCCACTTTTCAGTTCCCTGAGTTTAACCGAATAATTTGTCCATATTTCCCGGAAGTCATCCCTGTCCGATGGCTTCTCATTTAGAAAATCCATGACCTTGAAGAATTCCGAGTAATGCTCATCTATTTGTTCGCTATCACTATCTATTTCCTCCAGTGTGGAATACATTTTGTACGGTGTTGCCGACAGAAGTAACATTCTAAGATTTTCCGCATCAAAGAATTTCTGTCTCAATAGTCCTGTGTCGGATTCCGGATCTGCATCCAACAAATATTTGAAGCGTTGAAACTCGTCCATAATTAATAGATCAGGCTCAAGCTTTTCTATGCTAATCTTTGCAAAGGCAATCCTAAGCCTGGCGATTATTTCTTGCTCGTTTATCTTCTCGTCAGATTTGTTCCTCCGGGCCTTCAGAGCCTTACGCAAATCGTCCATCAGACAATTCTGTCCGCTAGTGGTACTTTGCAATTCATCAAGAAGCTTGGACTTCATGTATTTTAAATATTCGCCCTTGGAATCTTTATCACAATTTTTAACCTTCAACTCACAGTCTTGTTTTACCCATCCGTTCCATGACTTTTGGGCGTTATGAACCATCAACTCCTCTAGCTCTTTTTTATACGCTCTGAGCTTAGGTAGCCTACATAAGATTGCAAACATCAAGGCACGCTCACTAACAGTCCCTGCACCTTGGGTCATACGAAAGGAGGTGTCCGGCGTCAGCGGTATAAGTTGGATATACTGTTTTTTTAGCTCCTTGTCATTCTCCTGATTGAAAATATTTAAATGCTGCATGGACAGACGGGATGTATTTATTCCCTCTTTTCTGACCCCTTTTGCTATTCTCAACTTGTTCAAATTCTGATCTGCGATTGCTCCATTGGAACAAATATATACGACTTTAACCAGGTCGTCTCCCTCTCTTTTACTCATCTTTGCAAACTTTGCAATTACGCCACGGGCCACCAAGGTCTTTCCCAGCCCTACTTCATCGGAGACTAGGACGCGGTGCTGATTATTCGGTGCACGATAAAGCTCGTCGATGCGCTCTACCGTAGCTCGTTGGAAATCCTTCAGTCCGGAAAGGACCCTGTCTTCAATTCTATCCAGGTCATTAATTACGTCAGTCACGAATCCCCACCACCTTTTTAACAGTGCTGTAAAGCTTTATAAATTCCTCCGGTATGACTCCATCTTCGGAAATCATGTTCAGCAAATACTCAATTCCCTTGAGCTTTTCCGGGGAATGAGCGGCTGTCTTCAGCATCTTCTCGTAGAGAGCCGGCGCCATCATATTTCTGTAATTCCCTGAGTACTCTCTTGCTTTATCGTACTCGCCATACTCAAGATTGCTAATAAGTAAATCATCCCCTAAGAGATAATTGATGTAAGCATAGAAATTATCCTTATCTTTCACCACAGATGATACAATTTGCTTCTCCCGATCTTCCGGCATATTTTCCGTTGGTATCATAAGCAGGCGCTCAATCTGACCGTCAACATAAACGACGAAAAACTCGGACAGCTGCGTCGCCTGGAGATTCGGGAAAACCATATTCTGCTCCAGACCACTTCTCTTATTCGACAGCAATGGCCGTATGGTGATTTCGTGGGTCTTCAAACTTTCAACATCGTGGGAAAAGCCAACTTCTATATCATATAAATCATCTTTCTCTACTACCCTGGCAGTAGGTTTGCAGCGATTTAGTTCCTTTACAACTGTATCGAGACTCTTCTTATCATCACCTTCAGCTTCTTCAGTATATTGATTAAGAGACACCTCTATGAAGGGGCTTTCCTTTTCATCTATGGGCCCATTGCATATATCCTCAAGGAGTTCGTCCGTGTTAATTATGCCTTTGGTGTTCCTAAGCTTTATCATAAATTCAACGTTCCTGTATACCGCATTATGGGTCGCATTTAACGACCCCAGGTACAAGTTGACCGAAGAATCCTTTCTGGTCAGAAATAATTTTGCGTGTATATCCTGAGTCTGCGTCGCAACTTGATCGTCGAAAACCGCGCTCTCTCCATCAATTAGCTTATCCTTTAGCACGTATATATTAAATGTATCCGCGGCGTCCTTGGATATTCTCCCCAGTGACATTTTGCGTGTAATGAGTGTATACCTGGGATTCTCAATGTGTGTGCCGTGGGATTCATTTAGAATGCGAACTATATCTTTACTAAGAAATGGAGATATGACCAGCATTTCATGATAGGTGTCAGTAAAGAGTTCTGAATCCAACACTGTATATTTTTTTGTCTTCGTCCTCTTAACCCCATGGGGAACGAATTCAAAATCCTTGAACTCCTTCATCCCTGTGTCAAACTTCACGTAAGGCAGATCCTTGATGATTTCATGCAGGGACGCTCTTTTTGCCTCACCCATCAAAGTCTCCGGCAGTTCATCTCTAAGATATGCTATAAAGTCAGCCAGAGGCTTGTTCTTGTTTGACCTTGCCTTGGTCTTCACGCCATCCATGGAAAACACAACGTCCCAGCTGCGGTCGAAGGTGAGATTTCTACTCATGACCATGACGCGGTAAAGAGTCTCATCATTATTTTTATATTTGATGAGCCACATTTTCGGATGGAATGAGGGATAGCCTTTCTCCTCAGGATTTTTATTTGTAGTGACAGGTAAAACCATTTTCTCTAAAAGCATGTACAGCGATGTCACCTGCCTCGGCAAATGAATCTGACCCGCCTCACAGAAAAGTGCCACCTTGTCGCCGGTAGCTCTGAAGGCTTCCAGCAGGCAAATAGGATTGTTCAGAAGTTCTGTATCCGCTTCCTCGGATAAACCCAAAGATAAGGTCGCTCCAACCAGGGCGTCCAGATCCAGTGAATATGTGGTCCCCACCGCAAAGTCCAACTCATAACCTTCCGGTGGCGACAATAGTTGTCCATAGTCTTGTCTGTCTTTACCGGGATTCAGCATAATTCCAGCCCTTTAAAAATATCTTTCACTATCGTTTTAACACTACCGAATCTATATTCAAGCAAACCTCCGCCAAACCAGGCATCATAGTCGAACTCACTCGGATGCGCACTCTTGGCACGGTTAACACCCTTTAAATCAACTTCTCTATTTTTTATTATATGCTTCAGCTGCTCAACATTATCGCTAAGCATGGCCTCCTGCGAGCTGCGCAGAAATAGTTTCAAACCAACGTTGCCGGATAAGCCGAATTTGTCAATTATCAATTTGATGTCTATATCAGCTCTCTCCGCAATGCTGCTATGCATGTCTGACCAGTTATTGTTAGCCTCGCTGTTTTCCCCGTCGGAAACCATGATGTTGTAAATAGTCTGGAGTAAAAACACAAAGTCGGCAAACTTAACGGATAATCTGTAGTCCTCTCGGATGCCCTCCGGGAATCGACTGATTATGGACTCAACATCAGCGTAACGCTCCAGTTCCATTATTTCTTTTATATCATTTTCCAGAATATATGCCAGCATGGACTCGGGGCAGCTATTCACGATTTGCTTCTTAAGAAACATAGCCTCTTCACCGGAGAGATCCAGTGTCAGGTCTTCCTTCCATGAACTCTTGTATGTTGGAATGTTTAAGAATCTATACTTAAAAGAGTTGTCAGCGTTTTTATCGTCTTGATCTCTATCCTCTGCATTGTCACTCCTGTTTCCCAGTTGGATGGCATTTGCTTTGGACCTTTTTAGCGAGCATATGACATTTATATACTCAGAAATTGATAGCTTTTTCTCCGTCACTATATTGTATTGCTTAAGTCCATTCCAATATATTTCCGATGGCGGCCTCTTAACCCAGCCCCCTTGAGCAAGGGACCTCTTCCCTATTACGCCATCAGCATCAGGATTCTTTTGAAGCAAACTCTCTGCACAGGAACGCTCCTCGTCCCCAAGATACTCAGTCAACTTCTTCGGAGACAGCTCCCTGCTCAATTCAATATCCTTTAGAATATACGGGACAATAAAAAAGTACTTGGCCCTCGTCTGGATAGTCGTGGTACCCGGGAAAAACAAATTTGAAAACCCATCACGAATCGGAGCTATCCCCAGCTCATCCAAAGTACCATCTTCCGTCAGAAGATCAAGCACACCTAAAACTTTATTTCTTTCACTTTTTGAATAATCAATCCAGCCTATAGCCATTTTCTTTTTCTTCGTTCCTATCTAGGCGGCTCAGTATCAGAAGCCTTATCTTTTTAAATTTAATCGTTCTGTGATATTAATCGTGGCAATGTAACACTACGCCTCTTAAGTTGACAACCATTGCCAGCTTCAATAAGTTCAAATTTGATTATTTCTTCATATCTATTGCCATATAAGTCTTCAAAGTGAATGACATACTCGCATTCATTTTTTTCATTGTTTATCATTTTAACATCCCACGAACTCGTCGACCCTCCAATGGGCACGACAGAATCATAATAATCAGCTTCATTACCACCCGTAATTCCTATGGCTGTTCCATTACCCTTATTAGAAAGGCTGAGATCTGCCTGGATATATTTTGTAACTCCTTCATCATCTTTTACGATTGAATTGTGAAGCACCTCTGCATCTATGATAGGCATTGCATCCACTCTATTCTTCTCTTCAATCTGCTTGATCTGTTCCTTATGCATTTTCTTCTCATTACAAAGTGTAATGCGCATAACAATAATTGGTACAATCGCAGCTATTATTATTCCTATCGCATCAATAGTAGCACTACTCATAATTAATTCTTTCCTTCCTCATTTTTATGCATTTTTTGCACTTGTAACTTAGCCATTCATCCATGATTAAGTCACTTTCATCTTTACCAAGCGAGGTGGATTGTCGTTATAATCCTCCAAGATTCGTATGGCCTTGGCATACTTTTCTTTGCGTTCCGTATCTTTCGCTGAAACATGGTCCAGTCTGTCCAAGTCCGAATTATGTTTCAAATCTGCCGGGGTAATGTCAGTATCCTCCACAACATCACGAAGGAGCGCCACCGTAGTCTTAATCTCATCATCCATGCACTCAGCAACATGCCAAGGATGGAATACATACGGCAGCCCCGACTTGTCAGCTTGGTTCTTATGAAGCAAGTACATTAGTTTAATTGCTTTTTTGGTTAGTGGAGTGTAAATCATGGTTTCTATTCCTGTAAAAATAATCTACTTTAGTTATTCACATATTATCTGCTCAGCAAAGTACCCTTTCTGAATCGTTACCGCCCCATAGTAAACATTGTTTTTATTCCGATACTTAGGAGCCTTCAAATAATATTCACCATATTCATACATGACGGCATAGATCTCCTCAGTTACTAAATTTGCATGAGTACCAACCCCTACACTCATGAATCACGCCTATAGCCTAACAATCCTATCCCTTGACCTAATATTCAAGATGCCGCCACCCATCAAATGATTGATTGTTTGCAATAAAAACATCTTGAGTTCCACCATTATTAATCGCAACCTTATTTAATATTCCTTCAGAAATGAATGCATCTTGTGCAAAATTTACACTTTCAATCAGTCAACGCTTAAACGAGTATGGCTTACTTTGGGAACTACCTAATTCCTTCACAGGATCATATGAAACTCTTAGTTTCAACTCTGAACATACATCATTGTACCATGTTTTTAATTCATTATACACTTCCTGCGATGGTGATTCTATATGCAGACCTAGTTTTTTCGCTTCAGTACGATTAATTGTATAATCATGACTCCTTGAATCACGACAGTGAAAAGGAACTACTCTCTCGATAGTTTTTTGTCATATCCGCCCATTTCAAGCAACTTTTTTTACTGATTCAACACTTAAAAACAGTTTTTGCGGTGGAGTTTTATTCGGAATTATAGGGCACGGGATACGCCTATCTTTTTCAACGTCACTATACATAGTAAGCGACATTCCCAGCTTCTCTGATACATCCTTTAACGTAAGTCCACTTGGTGACTCCTGCTTTTTCCCTTATAAACTGGGCAAAAGTCATGTTCTCATCTTTCATCATAGTCTCCTTTCGTGAGATAGCATAACGGTCATATTACGCTATATAGCGTAATATGACATTTCAACATAACAGTGTCAATGTGTAAAAAAGTGATGTGAAATCACATCTCTCCTAAACAGCTTTTATATTAGCAATCCTTTCATACCATTAGCACGGTCATTATCGAAGCTAAAGAGTGGGGGTTTCTATAACTACCTTTTTACAAATGTCATCCCATTCCTCATGATCCGCTCCGTAAATTGTTTTTTTTGTAATATTTAAAGTTTCTAAATTTGCAAGCATGCTTTCAATACTCCCCGGATGAATTTTGAGAGTTATTCCAAATGTTTCTCCGTTAATGAGTGTTTGAATCCATGGAAAGTTTCTTCCTCTTAGATCCATCAACGTGAACACACCGGATTGTCTTGATATCCGATACGATATGTCATAGTCACTTTTCACCGCTAATGGAACATCTACAAAAGGTGTGTTGTTTAGATCGTTTAACCACTCTTCAAATATAGCATCTGGGTCTGGTATTAAATCAACATTCAAAGATTCGCATAGCGGCTTTTTATCTATCTGTATTCTGCTGTATTCGTTTAGTAAGGAGGGTTTCAGTATAAATACAACAGGGAATATACCCTCTGAGTATTTATACTCATTAATTGCAAAAAACAATGCAACCAGCGGATCCGTCGTCCAGTCTAACGCAGGGGTTTTGAGGCCATAATGCTGACCTAAAAACATATAGTGAAATCTGTTAAATTTTGAAGGAACACCATCACGCACACTAGAAATGAATGCGTCTAATTCTTTCTTGAAATCCAATACGTTTTTATATCTTAATTCGGATACTTCTCCGGGCTTTAGTTTCGGAAAATCTATTCTTTTCTCACGATTTATACTTGGCTCAAGATCCCACATATTGTCTCGATGGCCTCTGTACCATAGCTCGGTTTTCTCATTGATCCGATAATCGTGTATAAAAGTAATGTATTCTTCTATTGAACATATTTCTTTCTCTATGTCGTACATTTATAATTCACTTCTTCTTTTTCTTTGGATATTGTTTGTATTCCCGACCTTTCAATTTACAGCCAGTTTTCTTTTTTCTTGTGCCGCCCCACTGTTTGAAGAAGAAGGCTGTCCCAGCTTCATTTGCCTTATCTTTAAGCTCTAAAACCCATTCTTCTTCCATGGGTCTGCTTCCGGCTCCAGATTCCCCTCCTACAATAAGCCAGTCTATTCCATCAAGGTTAATCTCGGAGATAGATTCAAGAAGTGGCTCTGCCGATACAAACTTTATCTTTGCGCCGGTTTGCTTTAGTTTTTCACAACGAACCAGAGCATCCTTGTCCTCTATAGATACACCCATCCAGATGTTGTCCGTCCATTTAATCTTATCCGAGAGTTCTACGAGGCGATCCGCTCTTTTTGTGAGAATCTGAAACGTGTGCCAACTCGCTCTATTCATTACATCAAAAATCGCGAGAATATCTTTTTGTGCTACTTTCGGATGGAATAGATCGGACATTGAGTTTACAAAAATCATCTTTGACTTTGTCCAATGAAGCGGTCGCTCAAATAAGTCTCGGTGCACCGTGACCTTAAATGCATTTTTATATCTTTCATTACCCATAGCCTGAAGACGCTTCGCAAACTTCTCTGCGTAGCAGTGTTTACAACCGTTTGAACATTTGGTGCATCCGGTTATTGGGTTCCATGTTTCTTCTGTCCACTCTATCTTACTTACTGCCATTATTATTTCGGGAAGATCACTGTATTGTCACGCTTGATCTCCGCCTTGTACCTTTCTTTTAATTCCTTTTTGATATTTGGTTTGTAGCCATCGCTTGGAAAAACAGGATGTACATCCAAGTCTGCATAGATTTCCTTCATATTGAGATTGTCACGAGTCCCGTATTTTTCAAATATGTATTTTGCTACATCCTTAATCGTATAACAATCTTCATCTGTTTCATCTGGTTGCACAATCTCCATATCCATATTGAACGTTAATTGTACACCCCCATAATCATTTGTTTTCTTCATGGAGGACTTCCCTCCAAACGCATCCCACGTCATATGCTTGAATAGTTTCATCCCTTCGACATGATGTGTACAGTAGATAAGATTATATAACAGACCATTCTTCCTTGTAAAAAAAGGAAAAGATGCGATAAAAGTATCATAATTGGAATCTGCACTATCCTTGATAATATCTACAATAATCTTCTCTAACTTGGCCTTATCGCTACCAACCGCAATAATGTCCTCGATGTTTTTCTGATATGTTTTCTGGTACTTCTGCTTCACAGAATCCTTTTTTGCTTGCTTGGCACCTCTTGTTGTGTCACTAACCATATGATTAATAATTACTTCTCCCCAGCGATTAATAAATGGCGTAATGGCATCCCAGTTGAGCGTGGCCTTATATGGGTCATAGAGGAGCAGAGTGTTATAGCCGCAATACTTCTGCCTTATGATAGGATCAAGTTTTTCAAGAAATTCATCTCTATCACCGCAGTCATATACTATTGTCACTTGTTCATTATCGTCATCTCCCAGATGATATTCTCTCAGATATCCAGTTAAGGCATCTATCTTCTCTTGATCATAATCGTTAAAAAAGAGAATGGCCTCTTTGTCCGGATAGTCCTTTACAATATTCTGCAACGTCGCTGCTACCCTGAGCGCTGTCCCTCTAACCTCGTCGCCCAACTCATTGATGTACATTCCAGCATTGCTCATGCAATCAATGTATATAACTCCTTTTGAGCCTGATTGTCCATCCTTGCCGTTATAACCGAGAATCTTTCTCGCCCATCCATCAACATATTTATCTATAATTTCAAACTTTTTTATTGTATGTGGTTTTGCTTGCTCTAATTTAAAATCCATTTATTTAAACTGTTATACCTTTCTTGCACTTTTTTCAATCCTATATTTCTTACATCGTTCAGTTTATATA
Source organism: Firmicutes bacterium UBA3738 (assembly GCA_002372505.1). Classification (GTDB taxonomy): domain Bacteria; phylum Bacillota; class Clostridia; order Peptostreptococcales; family Anaerovoracaceae; genus UBA3738. The sequence goes on along the minus strand of DFGY01000004.1, from coordinate 42,797 downwards.
CTGAGACCTAATCTTCTCGAGGTCTTTCATGAGGGCAAAGTATGGTTTCAAGAAGATATCATCATTCATATTATAAAAAGAGATATTTGTTTGAAGATGTAATAATGATCTCGCTAAGTTTTGGTGCATCGTTGATCGTATTATTTGCTCCATGGCGTTCATAAGATCGGTGGTTATATATGGAGTATAGTACTTCATAATCTTGTCTATATCACTCTCCACAAGGCTAACTCTAGATAGAATCCACTCCCTTACAGTAAAATGGGCTTCTTCGCTTTGACTTGTGGAGTAAAATCTTGAAGGATTTATAACCCTCACTTTATCGTCTATGTTGATTTTCTTCAACAAGTCTAGCCAGTATTCATTATTCACTCTACTTTCATCGTATTCCCCCTTATATATAATTCCAAGTTGCGAGAAAATCTCTCTCATGTGATCAGCAACTTCATTAACTCTAACGCCTACGCACTTGTTTGCTTCTTTATCATGCTTGTACTGTGGAATATATATCTGAGTTAAATAAAAGATGAAATTAATAATAAAACCTATTGATAGTTGAAAGAGCAGATTGAACCACTTATTTGTATGACTAATTCCTCCCTCATTATTAAGTATACAAACATATGTAATGCAAATTCCTAGTGCAATGATAAAGCAAATTGTTAACCCCCAATTCTTTTTTATAAACCTACACATGATTCTTTAAGCCTTATCACTTGGCGAAATGTACTCCTTTTTTATCAACGGTTACCCATTTGTAATATTCGCCCATGATTAAATCCCTTTCTTTTTTACAATGTAGTGCTGAAAACTACATATATTTTCTGAACACATCTCTCATCACAACAGCGGTTGAAATACTCTTCTCAATTAACTCTTTATAATTTGAATGATTGTTAAAGTTAAGTCCTTCTATATGATAAATAATTCTTGATGCTTTTTTATTATCTAATCGTTCCCAGTTATATTTCAGCCCTGTTTGATTTTCTATTTCATCTTTCTTTTCGTATAGGTCATCAAATAGTTCCTTATTGTTATGGATATTAAACTCTACTCCTATTACGCCCTCTTTATTTACCAAGGTAATCGAAATGTGCGCCTCGCTTGACCCAACGGCCACATCATACCAGTGATCTGTAGTCGCTTTTCTGATATTAAATGGTCTTCCTTTTTCTGCAAGACTTCTGTTCAATTCTTCCCAGAACAACAGCCTTTCAGATTCGCTTCTGCTCAACTCCTCATTACGATTGCTTATTTTACTTCTCTTTACAAAATCATTAGGCTTTTCTATAACTTCAAACTTTGGAGCTGGTTCAGATTCACCTATTCTGTAAGCATGGATCTCGATCAAGAAGAAATTGACTCCATCATTCGTGTTATTGTTTAACCATTCAATAGCAGCCCTATGCTCCTCTTTAGCTTCTTTTACAATCCAAACTATAAACCTCGCATCCAATCCTGCTGCGTATGTAATTATTTTGCCTAGGTGATCATGGTTAGTTGATTCAAGTTGATTCTCTATTACCACTTTTATGCCTGAAGTCTCATCACGTGCAACTATGTCACATCTGTATGGTCCAACATAAACTTCTTTATCAACATCAACAAGAGTTAGGCCCAGAATATCATTTAGGTATTCTATATTTGCATCCTTACTCATCCAGTTCGAAAAATCTTTCTGCTCGTGTTTCCAAAGTTCCCTTACATCAACTTCAATAAGTTTGCCTATGTTTTGCATTCTCTATGCCTCCTCTAACAATCCATCCATATGTGTACAATTATTATTCAAACTAACATTATTTCTCTTTGGATGAATATTCACTTTTGTTTTCTGCAACTACGTATGTATTATATGTTGCAGAATAACCTTCCATGCCATTTCCTAAAAACAATTCGTTGAACGTTCCTCTTTCCAAATCCGCGATATTATACAGATACTCCATAGCGTTAAACGTTTCCTGCAGATTTCTTTTAGCTAAACGCCAGCCGCCTCCGTCTGTAATCCACATAAAGTCCACGCCATCTATATTTTCCGTCTCCTCTGCAATCATCTTATAACTTCTTGCAGTTTCATTTAACTTCGAACCGCCACTTGAATAAAAATTTGTTTCTATCAAAAATACTTTTTCCGATGTCTTGACTACAAAATCCCATCGTTTAGTAGTTGTCCCTTGCGCAGATATTGCAGATAAATCTACTCCCCATTTCTTTTCTATATCATGCAAATACATTTCTTTATAATATTCTATCCTAGCCTTTTTTATATACTCCTCAACCAGATCTTCCATTTGATGTCCACCACGATTTTTGCGGCCATTACTATCTAAGCCTGTTTCTACTCCCATCACATAATCAACTAAGTTGTTAATTATATGCTTTTCCAATAATTCGAACAGGCCCGTTTTGTCCATAAAGTAAACGTATCGCTCAATGACTTCATTGTCCATTTTTTGATTTGCATCATATGCAAAATCATACAAGAATCCACCTTTTTCATCTTGGCAGTATATTTCAGACTCTCGCTTCGCAAGCAATATCGGCATTACTCTTATGATGTTTGGATAGGTTTTGAGTAAAGTACGGAAATCATCCGCTATATCAGCTGAACCAATGAGCGAATTAAGAATGTTTAATTCTACTTTTATTTCATTAGTGTTTTTATATACCTTCTGGAAATCAACATAATAATCATACCTATTTATGCTCATTCTCATAGTATTTAGCCACTTGTTGAAATCCCTACTCATTCCTCTGTTCCTCCAATCTAAGTTTAGAAAGTTCCATGTATTCCTCTTCATTATCAATGCCAATGTATTTTCTTTTTAGCTGTTTTGCTGCCACACCTGTTGTAGAACTGCCGCAAAAAGGATCTAGCACAATATCGCCTTCGGACGTAGATGATTGTATTATCCTTTCTAAAAGATAAATTGGCTTTTGTGTCGGATGCTTACCATTTTTCTTTTCTTTCGGCGGAGTAAGACTACCTGTCCACACATCTTTCATTTGTTTGCCTTCATTTATTTCTTTCATCAGTTCATAATTAAATAAATGTTTGGCTTTAGCATCATCCTTTCTTGCCCATAAAATTGTTTCAGTGCTATGCGTGAAGCACCTGCAGGCAAGATTCGGAGGTGGATTGGTTTTTTGCCATGTGATGTTGTTCAATATTTTGAAACCTTCTTGCTCTAATGCCATCCCTACACTATAGATATTATGAAGTGTTCCACTAACCCATATTGTCCCGTTTTTCTTTAGAACCTTTTTGCAGGCCCTAATCCATAAACGGTTGAACTCGTGCTTGCTTTCTACAGAGTCTATTTTGTCCCAATTTCCCTTATTGACAGAAACCATTCTGCCACCTTTACAAGTAATGCCGTCATTACTAAGAAAATAAGGTGGATCGGCAAAAATCATATCTACTGATTCTTCTTTAAGCATATCTAAAAGTTCAAAGGCATCGCCAAGAAGCAAGACCTCTGACTCAGTTTCATAATATGGCTCTTTGATGTTTTCTATTATTTCTTTCATATTAGTAGTTAGTAATTATTACTTCCTTCCCAAATCTGTTTGAGGCATCACTATTGATACTTCGCTTGGCATCTACCGGATTAATAACATATCCATCATATAGTTCATATACCAATGGAACATTATTGTTACTCAGCATAACTTTTACCCCGCGAGAATCTAACTCTGAAAACAAAACAGCGAGGCGTTCATGATCTTCATATGTGAAACCATCTTTTGTATAATCAGTAAAACTAGCAGTTTCACTTTCAGGAATATATGGGGAATCAAAATAAACAAAGTCACCAGCTTTAGCACTTTTGCAAGCTGATTCAAAGTCCCCCTGTGTTATTTCAATATCATTTTCCGCTAAATACTTTCCAATATTTCTAAGGTTGTCCTCATTCATGGACTTACCCGCTTTCTTGTTATTATACGGGACATTAAATAATCCTTTTGAATTAACACGGTACAAGCCATTGAAACAATGCTTATTTATCCAAATCATTAACGCCGCACATTCTATGTCTAAACTCCGATTGCTGATTTTATCATTAAAAACATCTCGCAAGTTATAATATCTTTCTTTATCACAATCCACAGAATCCAATTTGCGAATTTCAGCAATTAGCGCATCAGCATCTGTTTTTAGACACTTATATATATTCAGCAGCTGCTCATTAACATCGTTTATAATAGCCTTCTCCGGCTGTAATTCAAAAAGGAATGCACCTCCTCCGATGAACGGTTCATAGTACCTTTCAAAACTATCCGGTGCATAATGCATCAATTTTTCTAAAAGTTGCTTTTTCCCTCCTGCCCATTTCACAAAGGGCGAAAGTTCATATTTCTTATTTGTATTTGCCATTTTTATTCGTTTAATCTTTCTGTCCTTTGGTCAATTATACCATAATATCCTATCGATTAATCGAGCAACCGTTTTCTTCAATGATAAATTTTCGTTTAACGTAATAGCAACTTGTTCCTTATTAGCGACAATGCTAAAATTATAATTGATACAACTTCGTAAATTACAAGCACTAACTTCAGGTTTCAACACAAGTGTGTCTTGGAATTCAATCAAGCTACTATTTTGTTTTGACGTCAAAGTAAATCGAGGAGAGAAAAATGAATGGTTCATCCAAACTGCTAGTTATAGGAAATGGATTTGATCTAACATCCAATGCTAAAACGAGTTATTCCGATTTTTTTAATTCAGATTATTATAGTGAAACACGTTCATCTGTCAATGCGATAATAGAAAAATACGAAAAAACTATGAGCATCGCGTATAAAGACATCCACAATTGTAATTTTAATTGTTGGGATTTACTCTTTTGTGCAGAAGCTCATTATAATAACGACCAAGAAACACACACAAATCGAAATTGGTGCGATATCGAAAGACTGATACATGATACATTAGTTGACAAAATTAATTTTGGAAAAAACCTAAACTTTTCTTGGAAGAGGGTGTTTTTTATATTGAAACATATGCTTGGGGATCAGTTGCCCCGAAATTATTTTGTCACCGCTGATTCCGTTGCGACAAAAATAATGGTTACGTATTTGTCGTATCTGCAAGACCCAACTCTATATAATGAAAATTCTTTTTATGAATGGCTATTGAACGAACTAAAAAAATTCGAGATATCTTTTGGAAAGTATATTCTGTCTGAAACAAAATCAAGCGACTATATAATTAAAGCCTTCAAGCTCATTAGCATAATAACCGATTCAACAGAGAAACTATCGGTAGATTCATTTAATTATTCAAGCATCCCAAACTCGATAGTTCAACTTCGGCATATAAACGGAGATACATCTCATCCCATTTTTGGTATTGACCTTACTTATGAGGAGGAAAGTAATAACCCCGCTCTTAAATGCTTTACTAAAACCTCAAGAAGAATATCCCAAGACACTCATAACTTAAATCAATCCACTGATTGGAATTCAGAAGTCATTACACATGCCATCGTCTTTGGTCACTCTTTGAACGAGATGGATTATGATTATTTCAACTACTTATTCACTAAGCTAAAATTCAATACTTTTGAAGTTGAAAAAATGGGTAGCATAGAATTTCTATATAGGATATACGATGAAAACAAAGCCACCTCAATAAGAGATGATTATGCCGATTCAGTTTATAAATTGATTAACTACTACGAAGAATACGTTAGTAATTCTAATCAACATATTCTTATTAATCTTTTACGATTCTCTGGAAAACTTATAATTAGAGAATTAATAATATAGTATTTCCATCTGTAATATCAGTCTGTAGCCCCTGAGAGAACGCGAGCGTAACACGGGCGTTTCACAGGGACAGGCTTTGTGTTACAAAGAATTTTTGCGTATATCCGCATTAATTTCTTGTTTATTCGCGGCATACTTCATCAGTGAAACAGAAAATCTGTCCCTGTGAAACGCTCTGGGCTTCCCTGTCCACTCACCGCTATATTCTAGGGTCTTGGCTTTTATCTTTTGCCTGGTCTTGATGAGGAGGTACTTTTGTGTCGCGACATTGCTTGCTGCGCGAGCGTTGAAATTACAACAAGAGCGGCATGTGATTGCCGCTCTGTATGTCCTGTATATACACGTTCCTATATCGGAGTCTGGATTTGTGTTTTGATTTTAGTACATTCCCGGTAGTTGTTTTGTGTCTTTACATTACAAAAAACTAAATGTGTTGACCTTTTTTTACTATTCCTTTACTTGTTTTTACTGTATTAATTTATTTTTACTGTCGCTTTACTTGCTACAGTAATTTTACTTCTCCTTTATTCCCGCAACAAATACAATCCAAGAGTCAAGTGGACAGGGCGTTTCAGAAAGCCTGTCCCTGTGAAACGCTCCGTCATCTTAATAGTCGACTAGATATATGCCTATGCTGATTTTGGTAAATGAGCCGTGGTGTTCGATGGTGCCGACTTTTCCAATGAGTAGTTTGCCGGCGTCCATGAGGCGAGAGAAAATCAGGTTGTCCTTTTCCGGGATGTAGCCCATTTTTCTGCCTTGGCTGTCCAGCACCAGGATTGCCTTTTCGTCGTATTTGTTGTCTTCGCGGCGCAGGGTAACCTTGTCGCCGGTGGCGGCTTCGTCTATGGGTGCCTTGTCTTTCAGGTAGGTGGTGCCGGCTATGTGGGTGTCGAACAGGTGGATTTCGGTCACCAGAGGTTTGATGATCTCGCCTATGGATTTTTCTTCTATGGCGTCTATGAGCTCGGTTTTCTTTATTGTAATATCTGTACTCATGATAACATCTCCTTCACTTCAAACGCGGCCAGTACGTCATCCAACTGCGCAGAGTATTTTTTGAAAGCTTCGATTTCGCCTTTGTAGGATTGTTTGACGCTGCGGGATTCCTCTTCATCATCCAGAATGAGCTTGTACAGGTATGGATTGGTCGTGAGGATTTTCTCGATTTGCTCCTCCACCGCCTTTATTTTTTCTTCAATTCCTTCCACATTGATGTCCTGAGGCTGTATGCCCTTATCGTCCAGGTAGCTGCGCACCAGCAGATCCAGTTCTTCCATTTCCTCTAAATGATTGTGGCGGTAAGCGATTACTATTCTCTGCCAGTAATCTTTTATAATTTCGTCTTCTGCCAGCTCCGGGTGCATGTCCGGATGGATGAGCTTCACCAGGGCGTGATAAATTTTCTTTATTCGGTGCACTTCCGCCGGGGAAATTTTCTCGGCCCTCTTGGCCAGCTGTACGTCCATGGCCATGCTTTTCAGCTCTGCCTCGTATTCCATCATTTCCTTCTCGATGTACGCCGTCAGCTCCGCCTGGCTAATTGGCCGCCCGCGGTTTATCTGTAGCTGGCAGTAAGTAATCATTTTCTTTTTCTTTATGCATTCCACCTTCAGGCTGTAGGACTCCAGGATAAGGTCGCCGAAGATTCTGATGTACTCATGTTGATACTGCTCCGCCTCTTTCTGCAGACTGTCCCGCCTGAGGAGCACCTCTTCATATTTTGCGTAAGTTATGTTTTTGACTTTTACAACTTCCATGTTAAGCCACCTTCATCTCCGACCGCATGTAGCCATTCTTCGCCGCTTTGGAATAGTACTTAAACGCTTTCTCGTAGTCGCGCTGCCCCGTCCGGCCGTAGTACCAGATATACCCCAGCCCCTCCAGCGCCCAGGAATGACCGTAGCTATCCGCCATTTCATAATATTTAAGCGCCAGGTCGTAATCCTTTTTCTCGTAGTAATATCCGCCAAGGTCAGCCATGTAATCCGGATCCTTGGTTTCCGCAATCAAATACTCCAACGCCTCAATCATCATGAAAGCCTCATCTTCTTCAGTAAGAGTCGGTTTGAAATAATACTTTTCCGCAATCCGTCTCGCCTCATAAATCTCCATAACTCACACCTCCTCGTAAAATGTGGGACTACTTCCGCTTCCACACGTATTTTTTGTAAAACTTATTCAGGACTGCTTTCATCTCTCCGGGGATGTATTCGTTGGCTTTGTTTATGAGGCGCTGGGGGATTCCGTAGTATGCTTCGGCTATTGAGCCTGCTATTGCCGCCTGGGTGTCGGCATCACCGCCCAGGGAAACGGCGTTTCGCACTGCTTCCTCGAAGTTGTTCGCATCAAGGAAGGCGATAATTGCTTCGGGGACTGAGCCCTGGCAGCTTACGTCAAACTGGTAACTCGGGCGGATGTTATCGCAGGTGCGGCTAAGGTCGTATTCATATTCCTTCTCGATGTAATCTCGGATTTGATTCTTCGTCTCGCCCAGGTAGGCCATGGTGATTGCTGCCGCTACTGCCGCTGCGCCTTTCATTCCTTCCGGGTGATTGTGGGTGACAGCCGCTGACATTATTGCCATGTCACCAGAAGACATCGGCCCTTCGCAATACTTCCACCCTATGGGCGAAACCCGCATGGCGGAACCATTCCCATAACTGTTGTACGGCTCGTCGTCGTTGGACATGAGCCAATCGCTGAACCTTCTGCCGTATCCGGCATTGGGATACTTCCTTCCCCACTTCTTTATACAGGAAGCGAAAGTGCCGTAAATATCATTAATGTCCATCAGCCCTAGGGGCATGAGGCAGGCTTCGGCGACTGCGATGGTCATGGTCGTGTCGTCGGTGAATCTGCAGCCCTTGCCGAAAAGCTCGAAGTACTTGTCCTTTGTGCTGTGCCGCTCGTAAACGCTACCGACTATATCTCCAATTATCGCTCCATACATTTCATTTCTCCTCCTTGCATCTTCCTCTGCCCTGCACCGCCATCATCGGTTGATCTAATTATATCATTATTATACTGCTATTGCTGGCTTTGCGATTGTGCTCCCGGCACGATTCGCGTTTCACAGCGTTTCTCTCCGGGCTCCCTGTCCACTCACCACTATATTCCCGAGTCTTATCTTTTATCTTTTGCTTGGTCTTGACTTGGATGTACTTTTGTGTCGCGACATTATGGGCGGCGTGGAAGTTGAAATTACAACAAGAGCGGCTTCCGTTCGCCGCTCTGTTTGTTCTGTATATACACATTCCTATATCGAAGTCAGGATTTGTGTTTTGTTTTTAGTACATTCCCGGTATTTGTTTTGTGTCTTTACAGACACATCCCCGTCACCTCAATCCTCTTATATCTCTTCTACTTGCTCTTTGCTCAGGCCTGTCAGCTCAGATATCTCCACGAGTGACATTCCTTGAGCCTTCATTCTCGTGACAATCCTAATTCGTTCAGCCATTTCACCTTCTTCATATCCTTCTTTTCGCCGATTGTTATCATATTGCTCCTGGTCGAATTCCGTAAATAACATCCCCGTCACCTCCGTTTTGTGCTTTATCAATATGTCTCGGAGTATTCCTTCTTCGATGCATTTGTCGACTGTTGCGCTTGCTGCCTCTTCTGCGCTCATTCCGGCATCCATGTTGGTTCGCATGGTTGCGACAAATTTCGAATATTCTCCGAGTATTTTACAGTGTTCCAATATAGCCTTTCCGTCCTCGTAGTTTATATCGATTACTTTTGCGATTACCTCGACATTGCCTGTACCTTCGTACAGATCGGAAAGCCTGATTTCTTCCTCTTTTCGATGTTCCCTTCCATTGTATAATACCACGTATTTCGGGGTGGGTAAAGAAATCCGGGCGCGGCCGTAGATGTCTAGATTTCTTGTTTTTGCATAGGCTTTATATAGTCTGCCGAAGTATATTAGACCTCGGAGAGGCATGTTGGGATTCCAGGTGCTCTGCTGCTCCATGAGATCCATTTCGTCAGCCACCAAGAATGATACATCGTTTTTCATGTCGATGTATATGAAATCGTCCAGGGTTGTTATGGTCAGATCATCCACATTGGTATATTCAGTTCCGTTAATGGCGTTGTACAAAGCCAGGGTGTTCTCTTTGCGCTCCTCGCTGCCAAACAGGAACTTGAACAATCTATCTTTATACTGGCGGTTCACGTGCGCTCCGTCTAGATTGTTTCCCTTCACATCGGATTGATTCGGGATTATGACTTTGCGGCTTTTCTTTCTTTGCTTTGACATACGCTTTACCTCCCTCAGTTTTAATTTTGAATTGATAGTCGTTATTTGAAATGCTGGGTATATATGGATTTTAACAAAACGAGGTATTGATGTCAATATCTTCTTGCAGCGTTACACGGGGACAGGCTTTGTGTTACAAAGAATTTTTGCGTATATCCGCATTTATTTCTTGTTTATTCGCGGCATACTTCATCAGTGAAACAGAAAGCCTGTCCCTGTGAAACGCTCCTGGGCTGCCTGTCCACTCACCGCTATATTCCCGGGTCTTGGCTTTTATCTTTTGCTTAGTCTTGACTTGGATGTACTTTCGTGTCGCGACATTGTTGGCGGCGTGGACGTTGAAATTACAACAAGCGCGGCATCCGTTCGCCGCTCTGTCTGTTCTGTATATACACATTCCTATATCGGAGTCTGGATTTGTGTTTTGTTTTTAGTACATTCTCGGTAGTTGTTTCGTGTCTTTACAGTTATTGTCAAAAGATGACGGGAGAACCGTCCCTTTGTCATCTACAACAATTCCCTGGTCCTTCCTGCAAGATATAATGGTATATTCGTAATTTTGCCGTCTTTCCTGTATCCACGTTTAGAGTACCTCATTGCAAAATTGGGGTCATGCTCCGAAATGTATTTCTTAAATGATGCTGCTGATTTATTTTCTCCAGCCTTTGCTTCAACGGGGATTATCTCCATTCCCTCTTGCAAGATAAAATCAATCTCACTATTTTTTGTTGAATAATATCTGGGCTCCACATCGAATTGCCCTCGCAATTGCTGAAGCAAATAGTTTTCTGTTAGCGGCCCTTTGAACTGATAATCACTCTTCAAAAGGATGGCGCTGTTATCGATTCCCGACATATGTTTCAAAAGCCCTGTGTCAAACAGGAATAACTTGAACTGATCCATTTTATCAAATGCCGCCAACGGATGCTCCGGTTTAGAGACATTGTATACACGATTAATAATTCCCGCAGAAACAAGCCACTCTATTGCTTCTTCAAAATCTCTGGCTCTACCACCGCTTCTCACGGCTCCGTACATGAATTTTTCGTTTGACTTTGCAAGTTGCGAGACGATGCTGCGAAAGACCATGAGAATACGCCCACTATTTATTTTACCGTTATGCTTTGAAAAATCATTTTCGTAAATCTCTATTAATTCTCGCTGAATTTGAGAAATACGGCCAGGATCTTTTTGCTCAATCCAGCTTGAAACACATTCGGGCATTCCACCGATTATGAGATAGCTGTTGTATGCATCCAATAATCTGTTATGGAATATTTCCTCTATTTTTTGCTCTTTCTGTATGCTCGCATAATATGAATATAGCGCCTCATCCGTTGCTTGTAGAAATTCATCAAATGTGAGAGGGTATATGTCTAGCAAATTCACCATCCCCACCGGATATGACTTAGGCTCTGCCAGGAGTGTCCCAAGCAGACTTCCAGCTGCAATGATGTGATATTCACTTGCCTTCTCTTTAAAGTATTTCAATGAATTTAAAGCATCCGGCGACTCTTGGATTTCGTCAAGTATGATGAGCGTTTTTGCTGGCTGAATTTTCTCCCCTATAAGCATGGAAAGTAACTCGATTATACGGTGTGGATTTTTCACTTCAAAAATCGACTTTAATTGTTCTTCTTCGTCAAAGTTATAATAGGCGCAATGTTCATAGCACTCTTTCCCGAATTCTCGCATCAGCCAAGTCTTGCCAACCTGCCTGGCACCTTTTAAGACCAGTGGCTTTCGCCTTTCACTCTCTTTCCATTTTACCAGTTCATTAAATGCGTTGCGTTTCATTATTCCACACCTTTTTCCGCTTTGTTTAATTAAATATATCATATTTTTCTCGCTATTTCAATTATAATATGCACATTTTTCTTGGATTTTCACACGCTAAATTACACGTTTTTCCTAATTCTTGGTTTAGTGATTGCACTTGCCAAGTTTAGTGGACACGAAAAACGCGTTACACGGGGACAGGCTTTTTGTTTCACCATGCCCCTTCTTAGTCTGAATCACGCCCCTTTTGTGACCAATATGAGGGTAAGAAGGGGCATTTGTGCAGCGTTTCAAAAAGCCTGTCCCTGTGAAACGCCCGTGTTTCGTTCCGGGGCTCTCTGTCCACTCACCTTTATATTCCCAGGTCTTGGCTTTTATCTTTTGCTTAGTCTTGACTTGGATGTACTTTTGTGTCGCGACATTTTGGGCGGCGCGAGCGTTGTACAATAAGAGCGGCGTTATGTCGCCGCTCTGTTTGTTCTGTGTCTTTACAGACACATCCCCGTTACCTCATACCTCTTACATCGCTTCTACTTGTTCTTTACTCAATCCTGTCAGCTCACATATTTCTGTGTTTGACATTCCTTTTGCTTTCATCTTTTTTGCAATCTCTTTTTTTGTAAGCGCTATTCCTTCTTCGCGGCCTTCTTCTCGACCCTTCTTTTCACCGTCTTTGTGGCCGTCTTCATATCCTTCTTTTCGCCGATTGTTATCATATTGCTCCTGGTCGAATTCTGTAAATAACATCCCCGTCACCTCCGCTTTGTGCTTTATCAATATGTCTCGGAGTATTCCTTCTTCGATGCATTTGTCGACTGTTGCGCTTGCTGCCTCTTCTGCGCTCATTCCGGTATCCATGTTGGTTCGCATGGTTGCGACAAATTTCGAATATTCTCCGAGTATTTTACAGTGTTCCAATATAGCCTTTCCGTCCTCGTAGTTTATATTGATTACTTTTGCGATTACCTCGACATTGCCTGTACCTTCGTACAGATCGGAAAGCCTGATTTCTTCCTCTTTTCGATGTTCCCTTCCATTGTATAATACCACGTATTTCGGGGTGGGTAAAGAAATCCGGGCGCGGCCGTAGATGTCTAGATTTCTTGTTTTTGCATAAGCTTTATATAGTCTGCCGAAGTATATTAGACCTCGGAGAGGCATGTTGGGATTCCAGGTGCTCTGCTGCTCCATGAGATCCATTTCGTCAGCCACCAAGAATGATACATCGTTTTTCATGTCGATGTATATGAAATCGTCCAGGGTTGTTATGGTCAGATCATCCACATTGGTATATTCAGTTCCGTTAATTGCGTTGTACAAAGCCAGGGTGTTCTCTTTGCGCTCCTCGCTGCCAAACAGGAACTTGAACAATCTATCTTTATACTGGCGGTTTACGTGCGCTCCGTCTAGATTGTTTCCCTTCACATCGGATTGATTCGGGATTATGACTTTGCGGCTTTTCTTTCTTTGCTTTGACATACGCTTCACCTCCCTCAGTTTTAATTTTGAATTGATAGTCGTTATTTGAATTATTGGGTATATATGGATTTTGGCAAAACGAGGTATTGATGTCAATATCTTCTTGCAGCGTTTCACGGGGACAGGCTTTTTGTTTCACCTAAAATCTGGCAAAAGGTGACAGGAGAACCGTCCCCTTGTCACCTTTACACCTAAAAAATAGTGGTGTATGGCTGTTGACTTGACAACAGGCATAAAACCTGTAAAGCACTGTCGCGCGAAGTGTAAGCGTTGAAATTTCAACGTCTTATTTACAAGTCGCTAAAATTCACGTGGTAATTTATAGGAATATTAGGATAAAAATTACATTATTTTGCCGAAAACTTTGTAATCTCAACAATTGATTTACGTTATATTTGTGTTATTATTAAGATGTCAAAAGAAAGACAACTATCTATCCCTAATATATAAATACCCCCTATATCTAAAGCAGGACGCACAAGCGTCCTGTTTTATTTCCGCGCGGCAACCTACGACGCAGCACCTGCCCTTGTTTTCTGGTATAATATACCCAAGCACGAAAGGAGCGGTTATGATTTTCAGAAAAGCCCATGAGGGAGATATAGATGCGGTAGCCTATATTTTCAGCGAGATTCACAAGGCGGAGGCCGCCGGCGAATTCACCACCGGCTGGCTCAAGGATGTCTACCCGGTGCGAGCCACAGCCGAGGCCGCCCTGGAGCGGGGCGACCTTTTTGTAATGGATGATGAAGGCCAGGTCCGTGCCGCAGCGGTCATTAATCAGATCCAGGTTGATGTATACGAAGGTGCACCCTGGAAGCACGACACCCCTGCCGAAGAGGTTTGCGTCCTCCACACTCTGGTGGTCCTACCCTCACTCAAACGAAAGGGATACGGTCGCAAGTTCGTAGAATTCTTCGAAAGCTACGCCGCGGAAAACGGCATGCCTGAGCTTCGCATCGATACAAACGAAAGAAACAAGGCCGCGCGCAATCTTTACGCCGGCATGGGCTACGAGGAAATCGCCATTGTCCCCACAGTATTTAACGGCATACCCGGAGTCAACCTGGTACTGATCGAAAAGCACCTGTAGCCTGCGCCAAAGGTTTGCCTCCCGGAGCCTCAAAGGGTTTTAAGAATGTCAGGAGAACTTAAACTGGTCTTCTTGACTCAAAAAAGACACGGGACTTTTGATCCCGTGTCATCGATAGTTTGTCCCCGCGAAACGCTTTTTAGAAGCTGTGTTCGATGAGCCACTTTTCGGCGGCCAGGACTTCTTCGGTTACATCGGTGCCGTCGGCGAGGATGACCTTTTCGTCAGGGAGCTCGCCGAAGCAGTCCAGGTTTCTTTCTTCGATCAGGACATTCTTGAAGTAGTTGTTGTCGTCGGAGAATCCCGGATCCGGCTGCAGCTGGCACATGTTGTAAGCTTCCATTATTCCTGCAACAGGCGCGCCGTGAAGGGTCAGACCTTCGTATTTGCTAAGGCCGCTGCCTACCGGGCCTGCGTCTTTGTAAACCTTTACTACCTCCTGTAGTTTTGCAATTTCCTCGTCGGTCAGAGGCTCCAGATGCTTAATGGAATTGATGTTGTCCCGGACCTGCTCTATTGTCGACATGCCGGAAAGGTTGCAAATAGCCCCGTCGAAGCTTCCCGCGTAGCGGATTGCCCAGGATGCGATGGACTTGTCCGGATCCATTTCCTTAAGCATTTTCTCTGCAGCTTCCGGAACCATAGCCAGGCCGCCGCCCTTTACCGGCTCCATGAACACCAGCTTGCGGCCGTGTTTTCTGGTCACCTCGTAAGCAGGGCCGGCCTGTACGAATTCGCTGACGCAGTCGATGTAGTTAAATGGTATCTGGACGAACTCTATTTCCGGATGCTCTTCCAGTACTCTGTCAAGCAGCTTGGCCGAGGAGTGGAATGAAATCCCAAGGTGCTTTATCTTTCCTTCTTCGAGCCACTTCTTGCCATGCTCGAAGAGGTGTGCAGTCTTCACTATGCCGCCGCTGCCGTCAATGCCGTCATAGTAAACGTTTTGTATATTGTGGAACAGGTAATAGTCGATGTAATCTACGCCCAGATTCTCCAGCTGGCTTGCGAATATAGGCTCCACCTCCGGTTCGTCCTTAATCACAAAGGTAGGGAATTTCGTCGCAATGGTAAAGGATTCCCGCGGGTGTCTCTCAACCAGCGCCTTCCTCGTCGCTTCCTCACTCTTGCCGTCATGATAAACATAGCTGGTATCAAAATATGTGTAGTCGGCATCCAGAAATTCATCAACCATCTGATTGAGCTGTTCATAATCAAAATCTGTCGGATTGTTATTCTTAACCGGCAGCCTCATTAAACCAAAACCAAGCGGACTCTTAAGTGCCATAATCTCGCTCCTTTCTTAAATCATCAAATTGCCGTATTACTGTTTATTATTTTACGCCCTCCGGCAGTATAAAACAAGAAGCGTTTCAAGCGTTTCACGGGGACAGGCTTTTTGAAACACGCAGGCTCCGGCACATCTCGTGTTCCAACCAGATTGTTAAAATATAAACGCTGAAATTGTTTTCACTGATTTTCTTTTAAACCAATCTTTGAAGAAAATTCTAACGCCGCCGGTTTTGCTTCATATCAAATCCATAGCATATCGGCATATAGAACGTGATAGTGCAGGAGTATGTCACAAAGATCGTTAGAAAATATTTCACTCTTTATTCAAGGTTTGCTTTTGTGAAATCAATTCTGGGATTTTGCGATTTCAGCTGAAACAGAAAACCTGTCCCCGTGTAACGCGGGTTGTGGTAATATATATGTATTCAAAAAGGAGCAGATTTATGAAATACGAAGATATTGTTAAGAATAAGGAAATACTTGAGTACTACGATAAGGGCACGGAGATACTGGACTTCTTGGGATACACTGATCATTCCCCAGCTCACACAATGCTGGTGGCGGAAAAGGCCGCGGAAGTCCTGACGGTTTTCGGCCACAGCGAAAAGGAAATTGAGCTTGTGAAAATCGCCGGCTTCATGCATGACATCGGTAATTGCATCAACAGAAAACATCACGCGGAATACGGCTCCATTCTCGCCAATGAAATTCTGAAGGAAACCGATATGTCTATCGAGGATCGTGTCTCCATCGTTTCCGCCATCGCTAACCACGACGAGTCCACCGGCGTTGGCTTTGACGCCATTACCGCTGCCCTGATAATTGCGGATAAATCCGACGTGCGCAGAAGCCGCGTCCATGCGAAGGACCCGGTGCTCTTCGACATTCATGACCGAGTCAACTACGCCGTCACAGATTCAAAACTGGAATACGATCTGGAAAAGAAAAAAATCATCCTGAAGCTTCAGGTAGACGAAAATATCTGCACCATGTATGACTACTTCGATATTTTCCTGGGCCGCATGTCCATGTGCTCCCAGGCCGCCCGAATATTCGGCGCAAAATTCTCATTGGTAGTAAACGACCAACGCGTCCTGTAAGATGGAAGCGTTACACGGGGACAGGCTTTTTGTTTCGCCCATTCTCTTGACAGGGCGAAACAAAAAGCCTGTCCCCGTGTAACGCTCGTGTCATCTTTCTATTACGATACTGATGCGGTCTTTGCGGGTGCGGCGGCCCACTTCTGCCAGGCGAGCCTTTCCCATGTGGCGGATTACCAGCCTGGCGCCTTCGTCCACGGTCATATCCGGCTTGGTGGCTTCTAGATAATCTACGAAGACCAGGCCCTTTTTTATTTCTTCGGCTGCTCTGCTGCGGGATATGCGAAAGGCGCTGGCCAGTACGGCGTCCAGCCTCAGAGACGCCACCGTGTCGGTGAATGTGGTGGTTTCCTTCTCGGGAATAAGGAGCTCCGGCAAGGGAACTATTTCCGTGGAAATGTAAGCCCTTCCGGCCTTCCCCAGATTCTGCTTCAGGTACTCGGCCATGTCTTCCAGGACGATAATGTCCGCACCTTCTTCCCTTACGAGAATGTCTCCGATTACGCTGCGCCTGACGCCCAGCCCCATGAGCGCACCCAGATAGTCGCCGTGGGTCAGCGCCCTTCCCTTGGCTGAGGCCTGGGAATTCTTCGGGACGGTGGCGCGGATTACAGACAGGAATGATTCGAACATAGCACTCGATTCGGACGCATCAAGATCCTTCGCTCCCATGCTTACCGAATCAACCATATAGTACGGCAGGCATGCCATTACCACCCGGTCGGCGTCTTCGTAGCCGCCAAAGTATGCGATAGTCACGTCCCCCTGCTTCTCTCCGAAAGCCCGCCGCAGCAAAGACTGCTGGCGCGCATCCAAAAACTCGCTGCAGACGGGAATGTCCTGCCGGCTGCACCTTGCGATCAAATCTTCAGCTTGTGCAATTAATAATTTGTCTTCATTCATGACTATCCCTTAATCCCTTAGCCGCTCTACATTGCTCCTGGCGTACAGACGGACTCTGCCTTCTTCTTTAAGCACAGGCAACTCGTGACTTGCTGTCAGGTGGCTTACATACTGTCTTGAGCAATCCAGTTCCCTGCATACTTCTGATGTGCTCATCATATATTCGCACATCATTTTATCAAGTGTCATCCGGTCTACGGGGAATCTTTTTCCTTTTCCATATAGGGCTGTGGTCGTGATGTATATTCCACTCCCCCAGGAAATGCCGGTGCCGCCTGCCAGCACAGCAATTGAATCTAGAATCCCTGGCTTTTTTGTTGCAATCATAAGCCGCTCCATCATTCGCTCTCCATCAGGGTACATTCTCGGAGTCAGGCTTTCATCAATTTCAACTCGTCTGATTTGCCCGTCTTTCCAAAATATGAGCAGGTCCTTCGGAGCTAGAGGGAACACAAATTCTATGCGTTTCTCCAGTCTTTCCCTCAGCCATTTCGGGAAGTCCGCCGGCTTTACCGGAACTATCGCCGAATCATCCTGGGCGCATCTTCCTTCGCTGAGTTCCAATAATTTGTGAGGGTCATACTCCTTCAGGTTGTTCTCTTTGAGTATTCCCCCTAGATTCTGTCTGTCCGGGGGAATAATCCTGGCCTGGACCCATCTTGCACTCCACTCGGGAGCTATGGTAAGTTGATTCCTTTTTATAAAAGACCCTAGGAAAATCGGCGCTTCATCCATGGAAACGTCAGGGCTGATTTCAATTGAAAACTCGCCCTTCGATTCATAATAAAATATATAGCCAAGCTCAAGATTGCTTCGATATTCATCGATAATTCTATAGGCTTTCATAATAGTTCCACCTCGTTAATCTATAAATAAAGTGTAAATCCAGTTGACATTAGTCAACCACTTTTATTGACATATGTCAACAAAATATAAAGCATTCCATCTGACAGAAGGCTGTTCAGGCCTTGACAATATAGAATATATCCTATATTATGATGTTGCGAGGTATTTAATAATGCACAGATTTGAAATTGAATTCTATGAAACAGAATCAGGATTACAGCCGGCAAGAGAATTTTTGGAATCGCTCAATCCGAAAATGCGCGCCAAGATAGTCATGACCATTGAGCTATTGCAAGATAACGGATACGAGCTTCGAGAGCCCTATTCCAAGTACTTAAATGAAGGAATATTCGAGCTAAGGGCCAAAGTCGGCTCCGATGCCACAAGAGTGCTATATTTCTTTTACGTTGACAAGCATGTAATATTGACAAATGGGTTTATTAAGAAAACAAACAAAACCCCATTCAAAGAAATAGAGCGAGCAAAAAAATATCGAGCGGATTATCTACGCAGAAAGGATACGCAAAATGAGTGTGAAGTTTGATGATTTTCTTCGGGAACAACTTAAGGATCCTGAGTTTAGAAAAGAATATGAGTCACTCCAACCTGAAAAGGCAATTATTCAAGCTATTATTGATGCTAGACAAACTTCAGGTCTTACACAAAAGGAACTATCTGAACGCACAGGAATTGCACAAGGCGATATTAGTAAACTAGAGCGTGGCAACGCAAACCCGTCAATACAAACTCTGCAACGACTGGCTGTTGGCATGGGTATGACTATAAAGATAGAATTTGTTCCAATGGTTGCAGAAAAAAGGAAATGATAATTGGCACCTTTTACTAATATTTAGCCGTGACAAAAAGCCTGTCCCCGTGAAACGCTTAGCTGATCCGAGCGCGGATTTCTTCTTCGGTGCCGGTGAGTATGGCGAGAAATTCCTGGGAAGATATGCGCATGGCGCCTTTTGTCCATACGTCTTGCTGAACCAGGCGGTCTGAGGATACCACGTAGATCCTGCGACTGCCGGCTTCTTTGGAAAGTCTGCCGATTCTTACGTCGGCCAGTTCGTTCCCGGCGGTGTATATTACTTCCACGCCGCTACCTTTTTCCGCGCTGCCTTCTCCGGGCACAACCTTGTATGCGTCGAAGACTATTTTTACTTCCATGCCTGTGTAACCGGCGTAATTGGCGAGGCGCTCGATAAGGCTGTCTCTGGCTGAGCCTACGTCCCGGCCAGCCAGTTCTTTTAGTTCCTCGTCTGCGAATATCAGATTGTAGCCGTCTATTAAGAGAAGGGGTGCTTGCTCCTTGTTCTCGCTCTGGTGCTTGCCGCGCTTAAGCTCGTGCTTCGCTTTTATCTCTTCGTTGCGCGCAACCCTCTCCGCTGCTTTTGCATCGTCTATTTGCGATAGAGAATCCGAAGCGTCCGCCCTGCTCGCTGTTATTATTCTGCTCTCCTTATATGCCTTCGGCTTCGAGGGGCCGTAAGTCATTTCGAATATTCTTTTAAGGTCAGCTTCCGCTACCTGCCTGCGACGGGCCGCTTCCTTGGCGTCGACGTCACTGTACTTCCAGCTTGTCCCTCGCGCCGAGCCACCTTTACTCGCGGTGCCGAATTCCCGCGCGTCATATCCCACGCCGCCCTCCGCGCCAGACGCACATTCCCCGCGCACCTTAAGCACACTGGGAATGTGCCTGTATTCCTGCACCTCGTCCCACTTCACTATATCGCTTCCTGAGTGGTTCACGAAGACGGAGTCCGCCGGATTTGCGGCATCCCGCTCCGGGTCGTAAGCGATTTCTTCTATTATCTTTTCCGACTCGACGGCTTCGTCATAGCCGCACTGGGTGATTTGGAGCTTCCCTTCCCCGGCGGTGTAGCCGGTCAAAGTCTGGCGGTAAGGCACCATCTTCGCGGAAGGAGCCCTCCCCCGAATCACCGCGGTTTCTTCCCGCTGCTCCAGGCTTTCCTGGCTGGCGCCCATCTGCTTTATGTCCGTCACCGCCCGGCCAAGACTGGCTGCCGGCAGTTCCATTTCAAATTCGCACCAAGGCTCCAGCAGCTGCACTTCACCGTCGCGGCGCGCCTGCATGAAGGCATTCCGCACGGCGCGGTAAGTGGCCTCCCTGAAGTCGCCGCCCATGGTGTGCTTCAGGTGGGCCTTGCCTGCAGCGATGCTTATGTGAATGTCCGTGATCGGCGATCCGGTCAGCACGCCGGTGTGGGCCTTTTCCTCCAGGTGAGTCCAGATGAGCCGCTGCCAGTTCAGGGCCAGCTCGTCCTCGGGCACGTCACTGGTAATGGTAACGCCGCTGCCCCGCTCTCCCGGGCTGATGACCAGATGCACTTCCGCGTAATGACGCAGTGGCTCGAAGTGCCCGACGCCTTCGTATGTATCTGTAATGGTTTCCTGGTAGAGCACGCGCCCCTGGCCGAATTCCACCTGGTAACCGAATCTTTCTTTTATGATTTGCCGGAGGACTTCCAGCTGGACCTCTCCCATGATTCTTATGAGAATGTCCCTGCCGTCCTCGCTCCATGACGCTGCCAGGGCCGGGTCTTCCGCGCTGAGAATCTGCATGTCGTCCATGACTGCGTGAGGGTCCATGCCTTCCGGCACTATGATGGAGTAAGCCATGAAAGGCTCGGCCTGGAATGCCGCCGCCGGCTCCTCTTCACCCAGAGCCGTTCCTGGAAGAATGTTTCCAAGTCCGGTAACTGCGCAGACAGTCCCAGGTCCCGCCGTGTCCACTACCTGGAATTTGCCACCCTGGTAAAGCCTGATCTGGTTGACCTTGGCCTCCCGTTTTTCTGCACCAGGCTCGCGGATGGTTACACTGTCTCTGACGGCAAGGCTACCGCCGGTTATTTTTATAAAGCTGAGGCGCTCACCTTCCTTGGTGGTCATGGTCTTGTAGACCTTTGCGCCGAAGTGATCTTTGCCGGCTGGCGTTGATGATTCTTTGCCGCCCTGCGCTTGGGCGAACCCCTTGGTGAATCTGCCAAGCACCTCCAGCAGTTCAGCGACCCCTTCGTTCTTTAGGGCCGCGCCGAACATTACCGGAACGATTTCCCCGGTCGAAATGGCCTCAGTGATTTGGTCGTCAGTAAGCGACTGTTCAGACGATTCCCCCATTCCTTCCAGCACTGCCTCTGCAAGCATGGGCGACGCCAGAGTCACTTCATCTATAAATTCTTCCGTCAAATTTTCGCCGCCGGCCTGGCTGAAATCCACAGCCGGAATGTCCAGCTCCGCCTTTAGTAAGTCAACGATTTCTTCCTTCTTCTTAATGGCAATGTCCATCTTGTTTACGAACACGAAAACAGGGATGCCTCTTTCCTTCAGCATCCTAACCAGAGTTTTAGTGTGAGCCTGAACCCCTTCCGAGCCGCTGATTACAAGAAGAGCATAATCCAGCACCCACAGGCATCGCTCCGTCTCCGCAGCAAAATCCACATGCCCCGGAGTGTCGATGAGAGTCACCTCGGTGCCATTCTTGGTGCTGTCTTTCGCATCGGACGCACCGCTCTTTCCTCGACTAAAATCCTTGTCTATAGTAAACCGCGCCTGCCGGGAAAAAATCGTAATTCCCCGCTCCCGCTCAATTGGATCATCATCAAGAAAAGCACTGCCGTGATCTACTCGCCCCGGCTGCTTTAATTCTCCCGCCACGTAGAGCATGGCCTCCGACAAAGTCGTCTTCCCCGCATCCACGTGCGCCATTATTCCAATCGTCACTAATTTCCTATCCGTCATGTACAGAATTGTACCACATATTCCAAAGCGTTTCACGGGGACAGGCTTTTTGTTTCACTTAGACCTGGTGGCGACAGTCAGGGCAGTGCCCTAGCGACATGTTTCTCTTTAAAAATCATAACAAACATGTCGCACCGGCCAGCTCAGTTCCCATCCAACCTCCATGACCAAGCATCAGCGACATGTTTCTCCTTAGAAATCATCTCAAACACGTCGCGCTGACCAGCTCATCGCTCAACCAACATCCATGACCAAGCCTCAGCGACATGTTCCTCCTTAGAAATCACCTCAAACATGTCGCGCTGACCGGCTCAGCTCTCATCCAGCATCCATGACCAAGCTTCAGCGACATGTTTCACCTAAAAAAATACCGCAAACATGTCACTCTCCATGTCTGCGGATGTTGTGGGTTGAATAGATGGTGCTACAATGAGACTCGACTCTTTATTTTAGAAGGATGTCCCCAACTGCTTCGACGATTTCGGGGTTCGGATAGCCTTTCCCTTCGGGGCCGTCCATGCCGTAGGCGAAAAGGTTGCCGAAGTTATCGGCCATGCACTCTTCCGGATCGACTACATAGTCTGTGTTCTTGCCGAAGATTTCATCAAAGTTTTCCGCGTCCTCCGGCAGATAATATTTGTCTTCTCCGCTTATAGGCACAAGGGCGGTGGTGGCGCTATCGAAGAAGCTGTCTCCCTTTTTCTCAAAGTGCTTTGTGTTTACGAATGCCGTAAAGCACTTGACCGTTTTTCTGCATTCTGAAGTCCAGGTCGTTCTGCGAGAAGCCGTCATAATATTCATGGTTTGACAGCATCAGCTTCGCACCTTCTTCACCGCAGGCAGTGCGGTAGTCAAGCTGAACGCTTTCGCTGCTTGCGGAATCCGGCCCGTACCCGGAGCCTCCGGACTCCTGCCCTCCGCATGAAGGCACCAGCATGAGTATACCGATTACCAAAATTAGAAGGTAAAATAATTTCTTGTTCCGTAGCATGTTTTTCTCCTTTCAGTTTTGCACCGAACCATCTAAACATCTACCTGAATACAACTTTATCCAAAGAACCTACAAAGAATACTCCCTCTTCTATAAGGGGGAGATGAATTTGCCTGACGGGCAGTATCATCAAATATATTCTACATAAAATGATAATTGTAGGTGGTGGGTAGGTCACCTAAAATCCCAGAATCCCGTTCCGGTTTCCGGGTCGTGTTTGCGCTTGATTTCCCCGCCGACAACCGGGCGAATTTCAATCTCGGCTGTGTAAAGCACGGTGATGGATTTAATGTGACCGGCGGCCATGCCGTGGCCTTCGCCGTCTTTGAATGAGAAGAGGGCGTGGGTGTGATGGTAATACTCGCCTTCGTCGTCGGTGATGACATTCCCCATGAGGGAGATGAGCTCAAGCATTCCTTCCAGAGTTTGCTGCTCGAAGGAATTGGTCTGGGGAATGTAAGTCTGGACCTCTGCGCCGCTGCATCCGCCAATGCCGCTGAAGGTGGCAGACATGATTTTTTCCTGCTTGCACACGTCCAGAATTGACTGGATGATTTCATCGCCTTTGTCCATTCTCACATATATAGTATCTCCGTATTTTCTGTAATCCATCTGTTTCTCCTTCCTGAGATGCCCAGGGGCAAGTCGTCATCTTTTTTTATTATTCGTCTTTATAGTTTGCGTTTCAAAAAGCCTGTCCCTGTGAAACGGTGCTGTTCCGCCTCAGCGCGACGGCGTAGACTATAAATAGTGCGGCTGCGAATGCGGCTCCGGCAGGGTAGCCGACGCTTGCGGGAAGGCTGAATCCTTCTTTGGCCATGAGTAGATATGTCATACTGACCGCCGACATGAAGGCGGCCGGTAATGCGGTAACCAGCGAACCGAAGCGGTACCTGCTGTTTTTTATAAGATAAGAAGTGGCGACCCAAAGGGATACCATAGCAAGGGTCTGGTTGGTCCAGCCAAAATATCTCCAAATTACACTGAAATCTACTTGTGTCAGAACACCTACTATTACAAGCATTGGCAGTGTAATAACAAGCCGGTTCTTGATACTTTTCTGATCAAGATGGAACATTTCGGCCAATATCAGACGGGCGCTTCGCAGGGAAGTGTCTCCCGAAGTAATGGGGCATACTATAACGCCTACTATAGCCAGAATGCCACCTGTTGTTCCGAGCAGCCCTTGAGAAATCTCATAAACTGCACCTGACTGACCCATACCCCCAATTGTTTTTGACAGCACATCCGTTGCACCGTAAAATGCAACGCCGGCAGCAGCCCATACCATAGCAATTATGGATTCTATCATCATCGCGCCGCCGAAAACCATTCGTCCTTGCTTCTCCCTGGTAATGCACTTGGCAACCATAGGCGACTGGGTTGCATGGAATCCGGAAATGGCTCCGCATGCTACGGTAACAAACATGAAGGGCCATACAGGCAGACCGTCAGGGTGAAGATTTCTTAAGCTTATTTCCGGTATCTTGTATCCCCCGACGATTAGTCCTCCGAAAATGCTCACTGCCATCATTATCAACAAGACACCGAAGATAGGATAAATCCTTCCTATAATCTTATCAATTGGAAGAATAGTGGCCAGGACGTAGTACGCCAGAATTACAACTACCCAGAATGTCAAATCCAGCCCCTTCGGTGTAAGCTGCGCAATCAAAGCCGCCGGGCTGGAAGCGAACACTGTGCATGTCAAAGTAAGCAGAAGTACCGAAACTATTCGCATGAGCCAAAGGGCACCCTTTCCAAGATATGCACCCGAGAGCTCGGCAATTGACTCGCCTTTGTGGCGACTTGAAATCATTCCCGACATGTAGTCGTGAACCACGCCGCCGAAAAGTCCGCCAAGGACAATCCACAGAAAAACAACCGGTCCGAAGCAGGCGCCCATTATGGCCCCGAAAATAGGTCCGGTACCTGCGATGTTTAAGAGCTGCACCAGCAGAGATCTCCAGGGCTTCATGGGAATGCAGTCCACCCCATCGTTTATGGCAATAGCCGGAGTCTCCCTGTCATCGGGCCCGAATATTTTATCCACCACCCGGCTGTAAAGCGCGAAGCCGATCAATAATACCGCTAACGAAATTACAATTGAAACCATTTAACTAACACTTTCTTTCTGTCATTTACTACTTAGCAATAAGTTTTCCGCTAACAATTATACAACAATTTACGTTTCACGGGGACAGGCTTTTTGTTTCACCTAAAAACTGGCAAAAGATGAAAAGGGGTCAGACCCTGCGTCACCTAATCGCTCGCCTTTCCAATCATGTCGAGAATGTCATCGGTATAGCCGTCTATATTTTCCCCTGTCAGTTTCACATGGCAAAGGTAATGTCGGCCATCGGGTCACCACAATTCTATCTTTTCCTCCTTTTCACGGATGGCAACCGCTGTGTCGTAGAGGGAGGCGTAGTGCAGCCCATCCTCACTGCCGCCATTCCTTTCCCATACCACCTGTGGGAATTCGCCGACCTCCTTCTCCGCCACTACGGTGAGCAAGTTGCTCTTGTTCTCCTTGCCGAAGAAGTAATAGGTATTGATAATACCGCTGTCGTCCTTCTCCTCTGACTTAAGGTCCACCACCTCCGGCAGCTCCATATAATAATTATCCGTAAGGGTTACCTTTACCGTCTTCGCCGGCTGGCCACTTTCCCGGGAATCTTCGTAGGTCGCCTGCTTTGTATCCGCTCCGGAATTATCGTAGGTCTCTGTCGCTCCGCCAACAAAGGCGATGATGCCTCCAATTACACAGCAGAAAAAAAGGAAGCCATAAACGAGAGCGCCTGTTCCGCCTCTCTTCCTGGCCTCGTGCATATCCCTATCGATGTTGCTAAATTCCTGATTCAAACCCATCTTGCCGCTTCCTCTATTCTCTCTATATTATAAATCAATAGCGTTTCACGGGGACAGGCTTTTTGTTTCACCTGCCCTCGCTCTTGAGTAGCATCAATTACAACATTCCCCCAGCCACAGCGAAAATGTTGGAATATAAGCCAGCAAATCCACCTCGTCCTCGCCCCTGAGCAGCATCTTCTCCAACATTCATCCAGCCACAGCAAAAATGTTGGAATTTATGCCAGCAAATCCACTTCGTCCTCGCTCTTGAGCAGTATCTTCTCCAACATTCCTCCAGTCACAGCAAAAATGTTGGAATCCATTTCGGCGAACTCTTGTCCGGCCGTTGGCGCTCACCTCAATCGCCACACAACCCAAGTTAAATGCCACAAAAAGATGACAGGAGAAACGTCCCCCTGTCATCTTTTTGTTTTACTGATTGCTTTGGTCGTCGCCCTGATTGTTGGGATCATCCGGGTTGTCCGGGTTGTCCGGGTCGTCCGGATCCACGGGCCGCTCTATGAGCTGGATTTCAATCAGAAGCATTTTGTTTTTGTTGTAAATAACCTTAACTATATCTCCTTCTGCGGGAATGTATCCGCTGGCGATCTTTGAATTCTTGTCGATCTTCAGGGTGATTGCATTGTCGTTGTCATCCTGAATCTTAAGGTTCTTGTTGTCTACGGTTACTATGCTGCCTTTAGTTGTAATCTTCGGATCCACTACCGGCTTTGGACTCGGCTTGGGCTTGGGCTGCGGCTTGGGCTTGGGATCGGGCATAGGCTCCTTTTTCTTTTTCCCTTTTTCCTTGTCCTTATTCTTGCTGGAATCATCCTTCTTCGGAATGACGGTGTAGACGCCGACTGCTCTCTCGTCGTTGCCCAGTTTGCCTACGTAGGAAACCGTTGCAAGTCTTCCGGCCTTTATTTTTTCGCCGGTGTACTTCGTTGAGCTGTCCGTGGCGAAGGAATATGAGCTGGTCTTAGTCTTGAGAATGAAGGACCCGTCCTTTACTGAATCGACTGTGCCGCTTATTTCCTTAACTGCGCTGTCGGCAGTGCTCATTACTTCAATGGTAATGGCGTCCGGCACTCTGTCAATGTCGCCGGTGTAAGTCACTTCAACATCGTAGCCTACTTTCAGATTATCCGCCTTGCCTGTAATCTTTGTGCTGTCAGCAATGTTGAAGCGATAGGCCTTCGCTGACTGGATACTTACCAGAACGGTTTTGTTTTCCAGCTCCGCTACGTTTCCATCCAGGGTGTGCTTTTCAGGTTCTTCCTTTTCCTTCGTAACCTCGATTACCTCAGCGTAAGGGTGCTTGCTGATATCACCGGTGTATTCGACTTTGACCTCATCGCCTTTTGTCAGCTTGCCCTTCACTTCCGTATCTTTATCCTTCAGGAAGTGAACTGTAAGATTCTTGCCGTCAACGGTAACGTCATCGTCATTTATATCATTAACTGTTCCCGAGAAGTAATGTTTCATATCCACAGCCTTTGTGACTGTAACATGGTCTGCCACCTTATCGGAGCCGTCTTCGTGATATTCCACATTCACCATGTCGCCTACTGTCAGCTCAACTTCATCGCCAAGATCGTAGGCCGTGTCATCGTTTGTTACAAACTCGAGCATATCATCCGAGCTCTTTACGACGATCTTGTCAGCCAATGCGTTTACCAGCTCGCCTGAGAATGTCACAGCCTTACCTGCGCTGCTGGCGCTGTCCTCACTCTTTTTGCCGCATGAGCTAAAAGAGAAAACCAACGCCACAGTGAGACAAAGCACTATTAGCAATTTCCTTTTGTCTCTCATAGGAACCTCCTCCTTTTTCATTAATAACTCTCTGCACACTATTATACCACAGATGGTGAAATCAGGGGACGGTTCCGCGTTTCACCCCAACTCGCGGTATGCGCAATTATTTTCAATAAAACTCTTTTCTCACAACGAGTGAAAAAGTTTTTAACGATTTCTAAAGATCTCTTCGGCATTTTCGCGTTCTATACGCCGGTTTGCTAGGAAGAGAACTAGGTGGCGTTAGAAATTTTTTCATAGATTTGTTTATAGTAAAATCAGTGAAACAAATTTCAATGCTTCCGACTTTTGTGATTTATTGAGGATTTAAAATAAGCTGTGGCGTAACAAAAAGCCTGTCCCCGTGAAACGTTTTGGTAAATCATGTCAAAAGATGACAGGAGAACCGTCCCCTTGTCATCTTTTTGGATTATGTATATAATTTAGTGCATGAATGAGAAGAGAGCTACTATCGCGGCACTGACCACCTATTTTATATTCGGGTTCACTTTTCTGGCTACACGTGTGGCGCTGGATCATACCAGTGCGTCCGTTTTGCTGTCATTGAGGTTCACTATTAGTTTCCTGACTATGGCGGTAATGGCGATTATTGCGCGGATAGTTCTTGGGCGGCCCGAAGGAAGCGAAAACATTGACGGCGCTGATGTCAGCGACCTTAGACCTTCCGGGAAGATTCTTTCCATTGCCCGTCTGGAGCTTAAGGGCAAACCTGTAGGCAAGCTCATTGCAATGGGCTTCAGCCAGCCTATTGCTTACTTTATATTCGAGACTCTTGGTATTCACTACACCAATTCGTCTTTTGCCGGGATTATCATATCGCTTATTCCCATTGTGGCTACTATTATGTCCATCGTCTTTCTCGGCGAGAAATTCGCCTGGTGGAAGTTCGCTTGGATTCTCTGCTCCGTTGCAGGAGTCACCCTACTGTCCGTCATGCAGGGCAGCTCAGGTGCCATTCAGATAAAGGGCGTGTTCTTCATGATTCTGGCCACAATTGCCGCTGCTGCTTTTTCGACTCTTAGCAGACACACGTCGGAATACTTCTCGCCCTTCGAGCGCAGCTTTGTAATGATGGCCATGGGCTTCGTCGTATTCGTCGGCTACTCCATTGTTGACAATGGCGCGAACTTTATTCCGGCAACTATAAAAGCCATTACCGATATAAATGTAATGGCTCCTATACTTTATCTGTCTATTCTTTCTTCAGTAATAGCTTTCCTCTGCCTCCACTACGCAACCACGTACCTGGAGGTTTCGAAAGTCACATCTTATACCAACCTTCAGCCCATTATCTCCCTCTTTGCGGGGGTGGTATTCCTGGGCGAACCTATCTCCTTCATCCACATCATCGCCGTGGCAATGATTCTCCTGGGAGTGTATAAGATTTCTAAAGGTTAACCAACCTGTACGCACCAGCCGTACTTGTCTTCGGCTCTGCCCCACTGAATGTCAGTGATGGCGTCGTAGATTTTCTGGGCTGTGTCGCCGTTGTTTATTTCGTAAAGGTCATCGCCGTATGCCAGACCGGAAATGGGGCAGATTACCGCTGCCGTACCGATCATGAATGCGTCGGATACGCGGCCTTCTTTTATTGCTGCCAGAAGCTCGTCCAGGGGAATGGCCTTTTCTTCTACCGGATCGCCCCAGTCTTCGAATATTTCTATTGCAGACTTTCTGGTGATTCCCGGAAGAACTGAACCGTTCAGCTCCGGCGTTACCATCTTGCCGTCGATTCTGAACATAACGTTCATGCCGCCGGCTTCTTCCACGTACTTTCTTTCCACGCCGTCAATCCACAGCACCTGGGAATATCCCTTTGCCTCGGCTCTGGCACCTGCGCGCATTGCGCCTGCATAGTTACCACCGCACTTGGCATAGCCTGTGCCGCCGCGTACTGCGCGGACATCTTCCTCTTCAACGAGAAGTGGTACCGGCTTAAGGCCGTCGGGGAAGTAAGGGCCGACAGGCGAAAGTATAATTACGAATGTGCTCTTTGTATAGGGATGCAGTGAAAGGTCTTCATCGTTGGCATACAGGAATGGTCTGATGTAAAGTGAAGTGCCCGGGTCTGTCGGAACCCAGTCCTTTTCCACTTCTACCAGCTTAACCATTGCCTCTACCATCATATCCACGTCCATTGTGGGAAGAGCCATTCTCTCTGCAGAATTGTTCATTCTTTTTGCGTTTTCTTCAGGTCTGAAAATCTGAACGCTTCCATCGGGCTTGCGATAAGCCTTCAGGCCTTCGAATACCTCTGCTGCGTAATGGAATACTGTCGCTCCGGCCATTACCGGAATGGGGCCGTAAGGAACGATCCTTGCATTGTGCCATCCATTTTCCGGATCGTGATCCATCATGAACATGTGGTCAGTGAACACTGAACCGAAAGGAACCTTTGACATGTCCTGAGGTTTTACCTTTGGAGCCGTTGTCTTTTCAAATCTTACATCCATCTTTCTCCTTTTCACTTTAATACTCTAATGTGTTTGAAATCTTATCACTTTTGCACCTTATTTGTCAATGTTTGCAGGGGCTTTAGCGTTTCACGGGGACAGGCTTTTGTTTCACCTAAAAACTGGCAAAAGATGAAAAGGGGTCAGACCCCTCGTCACCTTTTGCCAATATACGGTAAAAGATGACAGGAGAACCGTCCCCCTGTCATCTTGCCAATGTCGTTACGATGGCGCGGTCTTTTCCGGTAAGGTCCTTGCCTACTTGTATGTCGCCGTAGCGTTCTGTCGCTGTGAGGATTGCGGCTACCTGGGCGGCCTGGTCGTCACCTATTTCAAGAACCAGGATGCCGTCTTTCTTAAGGTGGTTCGCCGCGCCGGCTGCTATTCTTCTGTAGAATTCCAGTCCGTCTTCGCCACCGTCCAGGGCTTCTCTTGGCTCGTGGTCTCTCACCTCGGGCATGAGGCCTTCAATGTCTGCGGTCTTGATGTAGGGCGGATTGGATATTATCATGTGATACTTTTTCTTCTTTATGGGCTCGAAGAGGTCGCCGCACAGGACGTCGATTTTCACGCCGTTTCTCTGGGCGTTTTCCTTTGTGAGCTCGCAGGCTGCCGGGTTAATGTCCACGGCGGTAACCTTTGCGCCGACCTTCTTGGCCAAAGCGATGGCAATGGCTCCGCTGCCGCAGCCAATTTCCAGAACCGTGTCACCCTTCTTTTCTTTGAAAACTTCGCAGGCTGACTCGGCTACCACTTCCGTGTCGTATCTGGGAATGAGCACCCCCGGGCGTACCTGCAGAGCCAGGTCCAGGAATCCCTGCATTCCCACTATGTACTGAAGGGGCTCTCTGTTCGCTCTTCTTGCAACAAGGTCGAAGAACTGGTCGCAGGTTCTGTCTGCGGCGGGCTCGCTCCATTCCATGAAGAATTTCGACCTGTCCACGTGCATGAGGTAACAGTATATTTCCTCGGCGTCGCCTTTGGGATTGTCCACTCCTGCGTCCGTCAGCTGGGTCTCAGCCATTTTAATTATATCTTGTACCAGTAAACTCATTTTTCCTCTCCTTTTTCGTTACTGTTTTCGTCGCTGTCTCTATTTGTGAAATCGATATATTCGATTATTCTTCCTTCTTTGTCGCACCTTCCCATTCCCAGGCTGGCCTCTTCACCGGTGACAGCCTTCATGGCGGCAATGGCCACCTCCAGCTGGGAATAATCCGGCTCGTTGGTTGTCAGCTTCTGAAGCCAGAGTCCGGGCATGGACAACACTTTCACCACTATGTTATCACTGCGGCCGGCCCAGCGCAAAAGCTCGTAGGAAAGTCCTGCGATTACCGGCAGCAAAAGAATCCTGGAAAGAATCCGCCAGAACAGATTGGGCCATCCGAGAAACGAGAACAGAGCCAGGGCTATTATCATTACGAACACGAGAAAGCTGGTGCCGCACCTGGGGTGAAGTGTGTAGAAGGAATCACAGTTTTCAGGTGTCAGCTCCAGTCCGTTTTCGTAGCAATGAATGGTCTTGTGCTCGGCGCCGTGATACTGGAACACCCGCCTTATGTCCTCCATGCGCGCAATGAGCGCAATGTAGAGAATGAACAGGGCGATTCTCAGGACGCCTTCTATAAGGTTCAGTGCGATTTCGTTTGTGGTAATGTGCTTGGCCAGGTTCACCACCCAGGTGGGGCCGATGATGAATATTACCACGGTGAATAATATGGCGATTACCACGGAGCTGTAGAGCATGACGTTCCAGGCTCCCCTTTCGCCGAATTTCTTCTCCAGCCACAGGCTGACCTTGTCGTCTTCGTACTCTATTGCCCCTTCCCCGTCATAGCCTTCCATGACGTCGGCGGAGAACATAAGAGTCTTCATTCCCTGCACGAGCGAAGCCACGAATACGAAGACGCCGCGGATAAAGGGCCACCTGGCCACTTTGCTCTGAGGCTTGTTTTCTTCTGTTTTTATGTAGAGGGAATCGTCCGGCAGCCTGACGCACACTGCGTTTCTCTCAGGACCCTTCATCATTATTCCCTCAAGGACGGCCTGGCCACCGGTCTTGGTGGGGCAGGCGTCTTTTATGAATATCCTGTTTAAGTCCATATGCTTTACAATTTTATTTTCTTTATAATGCTGACGAATTCCCGGTTGCTTCTGGTAATGGCCAGATTGTCTACTATCATTTCCGTCACTTCCTGAGTATCCCGGTTGGAAAGGGCGCGCCTCATGTACCAGATTGCTTCCATTTCTTCCTGGTCCATGAGCAGGTCTTCCCTTCTGGTGCCGCTGGCGTTCAGATCCAGTGCCGGGAATATTCTCTTCTCCGAGAGCTTGCGGTCAAGGTGAAGCTCCATGTTGCCCGTGCCTTTGAATTCCTCGAAGATTACGTCGTCCATGCGGCTGCCGGTTTCCACCAGAGCCGTTGCGAGAATGGTAATGCTGCCGCCTTCTTCCATGTTTCTTGCGGCGCCGAAGAATTTCTTTGGCTTGTATAGAGCCGCCGGGTCGATACCGCCGGACAGAGATCTGCCGGAGGCGGGCACCACCAGGTTGTAGGCTCTGGCAAGTCTCGTTATACTGTCTAATAATATTACCACGTCTCTTCCGTGTTCAACCAGTCTCTGGGCGCGGGCCAGCATCATTTCCGCAACTTTTACGTGATGCTCCGGGCGCTCGTCGAAGGTGGAGTAAAGGACCTCGCCTCTTCTTAAGGAGCGCTTCATGTCCGTTACTTCCTCCGGACGCTCGTCTACCAGCAGGACGAATAAATCTATGTCCGGGTATTTCTTTTCTATGCTGTGTGCGACTCTTTTGAGAAGCACGGTTTTGCCTGCTTTAGGCGCGGCAACGATGAGGCCTCTCTGGCCTTTGCCTATAGGCGCCACCAGGTCGATAAGTCTGGTGGAAAGGTCAGTGGGGCTGTCCTCCAGTGATATGCGCTCGTTGGGGAATATGGGAGTCAGATCCTCAAAGTCCGGTCTGGTCCTTGCCACTCCCGGCTCGTCGCCGTTGACGCTGCCAACGAAAAGCAGGGCTCCGAATTTTTCTCCGGACCTGGGCTTTCTGGCAATGCCGTCTATGCGGTCGCCTGTCTTGAGATTGAATCTTCTTATCTGAGTTGGTGAAACGTAAATGTCTTCGTCACTGGTAAGGAAGTTTTCGAATCTGAGGAATCCAAATCCGCTGTCGGAAAGTTCGAGGATTCCGTCCACTTCGTATTTTCCTTCACCGTCAGGCTTTATTTCCCTTCTGCCCTTTGGCTCTTCGGTGTCAGACTGCTCAGCGCCGGTCTGCGGAGCCTCTTCCGCGGGCTGCTCTGCCTTTGCATCTTGATCGGCTCGGGGCGCCTTGGCTTCTACCTCTTCTTCCGTCTTTTTCCCCTTGCGCTTTACAGGCTTTGCCTTGGGCTTTTTCTTTACCTTAACAATGCTGGTCTCTTCTTTCTTTTCTTCCGGTGCCGGAGCTTCGACCTTCGCAGGTTCTTCTGCCTGACCGGTAGCTTCTCTGATGAGCAACTCCAGTAGCTCAGCTTTCTTCATTCCACTTACGCCCTTTAGCCCCATGGCTTTGGCGATTTCCTTAAGCTCGGCCAGCTTCTTTGATTTTAATGTCTTTTCGTCCATGATAAATAAGAATTTAACCTTTCATTTTTTTGAGAACACACTAATATAAGTGCTTAAATACAATCAACAAAAATAGTCTTTTGAACTAGAATCGTCCGTACAAGATCAATAAACACTCATTCTCAATGACGGTATTATATACCAAATGTATATGGCAAGGCAAGCACTAACTTGCCAAGCTTATAATATCTCGGACAACTTCCCTTGAGCAATATCCGCTAAAGATATATTTCCGAAATAGTCGTCAATAATTTCGTTGAACTTTTTCCACATGGGCAGTGTTTTGCAAAAATCCGCCCTTGAGCAGGGCTCCGCACCTTCCTGTAGGCAGGTCACCGGAACCATGGACGTTTCTGTCACCCTCAGGATCTCAACGACACTATAATCTTCAGGAGCTTTGTTGAGCCTGTAGCCGCCGCCTTTCCCATGAAGAGAATCAACCAGGCCTCTCTTCGAAAGCATGGTCATGATGCTCTCCAGATATTTCTGTGAAATTTCCTGACGCACCGCAATGTCTTTTAGCGGCGTGTACTTGTCCGGCTCCTGCTCAGCCAAATCCGCCATCATTCTCAGTGCGTATCTCCCTTTAGTTGATATCATCATAATCATTCAGCCTTTCTTCTAAGCAACATTATCTAGTCACGCTTCTTACGTCAATTATATCATTTTTTCAACACTTTTAACACCATAAGTTGAGATATGACAGTAGCGTTTCACAGGGACAGGTTTTGCGTTCCGCGTTTCACAGGGACAGGTTTTGCGTTACGGTGCCGTCCCCAGGCTTCAGGCGGAACAAAAAGCCTGTCCCCGTGAAACGCAAAAAGATGACAGGAGAACCGTCCCCCTGTCACCTTTTGAATATCGCTTTTAGCTTAGCTTATTTGCCTGCCAGGATTTCCTTGATGGATTCTGTGAGCATTGGGCCAACGCTGAAGAGGTCGCCTACGATACCGTAGCTTGCAACTTCGAAGATTGGAGCATCTTCGTTCTTGTTTACAGCGATGATGCATTCTGAATCCTGCATACCAGCCTTGTGCTGGATAGCGCCGGAGATACCCAGAGCGATGTAGATTTTCGGATGTACAGTTTTACCTGTCTGTCCTACCTGGTGATCCTGTGAAATGAATCCAGCATCAACGCAAGCACGGGATGAACCTACTACGCCGCCAAGTGTGTCAGCCAGTTCCTGAGCGATGGCGATGCCCTTTTCAGGATCCTTGCTGATACCACGACCTACGGATACGATGATGTCTGCACCGATAAGGTCAACCAGTTTCTTAGCTGTCTTTTCAACTGCTTCTACTGTTACATGGATATCTGCATCTGTGATTTCAACCGGGAAGTTTTCGATTTTGCAAGCAGCAGCTTTAGCATCATCGAATTCCTGTGTCTGCATTACGCCGGGACGTACTGTTGACATCTGAGGTCTGAATCTTGGGCAGATGATTGTAGCCATCAGGTGACCGCCGAATGCAGGACGAGTCATCTTCAGGTTTGTGCCAGGCATGAATTCTGTGTTGTCAACATCGATTGTGGATGTTGTCTTCAGGAATGCCTTGTACTTTTCAACATCTACGTCCAGGTGAGTACAGTCAGCTGTCAGACCTGTGTGAAGTCTGGCTGCGCATCTCGGAGCCAGGTCACGACCGATGTTTGTAGCACCGAAGAGTACGATTTCCGGTTTCTTTTCTTCAACGATGTCGCAGATTGCCTTTGTGTAAGCATCTGTTGTGTATACTTTCAGCTTTTCGTGGTCGATATTGTAAACGATATCTGCACCATATCCGCCAAGCTGTTTAGCAGCATCTTCCGGAATTCCGCAACCCAGAAGTACGCCGCAAAGGTTTGCACCAAGGTCATCAGCCAGCTTTCTGCCTTCGCTCAGCAGCTGGTGGCTGATTGACATAATTTCTCCGTCTCTCTGCTCGCAGAACACCCATACGTCCTTGAAAGCAGCTGTATCTTTACTATCAAAAGCCATTTTTAACTCCTTTCCTTAGATCAAATGTTTATCTGCAAGTATGCCTGTGAGCTCGTCTACTGTGCCTCTGTCGCTACCTTCGAGCATCTGGCAAGCGCCTTTTGCCGGAGGTGAGAAGGACTTGTAAACGTTCGTCGGTGAACCTTCGAGACCGATTGTGTCGGGGTCGATTAATGGTTCGTCTTTCAGTGCTTCATAGTCGAAAATGTCGAGCGGTTTGTCGAAGCACTCCTGAATGAGTCCAACGTTCATGTAACGAGGATTGTTCAGTTCTTTAACTGTTGTAACCAGGCAAGGTGTCTCAACTGACAGCATCATGTGTCCGTCTTCCAGCAGACGCTTGATTGTCAGCTTGTCGCCATCCTTGTCGATGTCAGCAGCATATGTTACCTGGGGCAGTCCCAGCTTTTCTGCGATCTGAGGTCCTACCTGAGCGGTGTCACCGTCGATAGCCTGTCTTCCGCAGAATACAACGTCTTCTTTGTCAACGCCGATTTTGTTTACTGCTGCAGCTATGATCTGGCTTGTAGCGTATGTATCGGATCCACCAAATTCTCTAGCGGAAATGAGTACGCCTCTGTCAGCTCCCATAGCGATAAGTTCTCTAAGCATTCCTTCTGCCGGCGGTGGTCCCATGGACACTACGATTACTTCGCAGCCGGTCTTGTCTTTCAGTTCCAGCGCTGCTTCTACAGCGGCCAGATCGTCATGGTTGGTGATCGTTGCCATAGCAGCACGATCCATAGTGCCGTCAGCTTTGACGGCTACTACGCCGGAGGTATCCGGTACCTGTTTTACACATACGATAGCTTTCATGTGGTCTCCTCCTATTAAGATTATATTTAAGCCACTTATTGTTTTAATTAATTGTTAAAGTTTATTTTTGCAAGCATTCACGGAGCTTATCTCTTGTTGCTCTTACGCCATATGCCCATAGCCTCAGCCTCTGCGATGAGCTCGTCTCTGAACTCAGGATCCGCAATGCTGATTAACGCTTCTGCCATCTGCCATGTAGCGAGACCTGCCAGCTTAACCTTACCGAACTCGGTGATGATGTAATAAGCCTGGCTGCGTGGGTCTGTTACGATGCTGCCTTCAGCGAGACGAGGTCTGATACGTGATTTCTTCACGCCGTCCTTCGTTGTGAACGTTGAAGACATGCAGATGAGACCTTTGCCTCCCTTTGACATATGTGCGCCTGTAAGGAAGTCAAGCTGTCCGCCTGTGCCGGATATCTGATTATATCCTGCTGCTTCCGATGCAGTCTGGCCCAGAAGGTCGACTTCAAGAGCATTGTTGATTGACATCATGTTATCATTTGCTGCCATTACGTAAGGATCGTTGCAATAGTCAATCGGCGCGCTGAGAAGGGCTCTGTTCTCGTTGGTCCAGTCGTAAAGTTCCTGGCTTCCGAGGGCGAATCCGAATATGCCTCTGCCCTTATCCACCTGCTTCATTTTGTTTGTTATCTTTCCGGCCTTGTACATTGCCAGATAAGCATCTACAAGCATTTCAGTGTGGATACCCAGATCCTTAAGATCCGATGCGGCGATCATTTCGCCGATTGTGTTGGGCATGCTGCCGATACCAAGCTGTATGCAGGAACCATCTACCAGTTCTTCGAGGACCAGCTTAGCCACCGCTTTGTCCACCTCGCTCGGCTCGCCTGCCGGCGGCAGTACGGGAAGAGCGGAGTCGTGCTCTACGATGTAATCAACTTCTGAAATGTGTATTGCGCCTTCTTTCAGGTCGTATACGTTCGGAAGATTCTTGTTTACTTCGAGAATGACGATGTCAGCATTCTCTGCAATCGCTGCCGACGCCGAGTTGGAAAGTGAGAAAGAGAAGAATCCCTTTTCATCCATTGGCGATACCATCATCATGGCAACATCGACATTGATGTTCTTGCGATAGTGGTAAGGCAGGTTACGATAGAGAAGGGGGTTAAAGAATATGTTCTTGTTTCCGGCCTTCTTCATTTTGCGGTCGTATCCGGTGAAGTGCCAGTCCATGTATGTGAATGTATCACCTTCCTGGTCAACTTCGAGGACTTTTCTTGGTGTCGATGTAATACCGGAACGGATTTTAACATCCTCCAGTTCATCTTTTCTCTCTGCCAGAGCTGCATCAAGTGCAATAGGTACTGCGCAGCACAGAGAATAGTCGACCCAATCTCCGGACTTAACGCATTTGACCGCTTCCTGCGGGCTTACCAGTTTTTCTTGGTATTCTTTTGCAAAATCCATTTTATCTCCTTAAACAGTAATTAGTGTTCTTTGCCTGCAACTTTCTATATTCACTCATCAGGCATTTACCTGCTGCGTTAGCTGGGCGTTGCCTTATCTCAGGATAGCACCTGATACGATGAGTTTCTGGATTTCCGATGTACCTTCGTAGATTTCCATAATCTTGGCATCTCTGAAGTATCTCTGGATTGAGTAGTCGTTGATGAAGCCGTATCCACCGTGGAACTGTACGCCCTTTGTAGCCATATCCATAGCGATTTCTGAAGCGTAGAATTTAGCCATAGCAGATTCTGTACCGCAAGGCATACCCTTGTCAGCCAGGTCAGCAGCTCTCATAACGAGCAGTCTAGCAGCTTCGATTCTTGTGTAGAGTTCTGCCATTGTGAAAGCAGGATACTGGAACTTGTTGATTGTCTTTCCGAACTGTTTTCTCTGTCCCATGTATTCCTTTGTGATTTCGAAAGCACCCTGTGCAACGCCAACGCCCTGAGCGGCAACGCCGATACGAGCCTTTTCCAGTGTTCCCATGGCAATCTTGAAGCCCTGTCCAACTTTACCTACGAGTCTGTCCTTCGGAATTTTGCAATCTTCGAAGATCAGCTCACGAGTTGATGAGCAACGGATACCAAGTTTGTCTTCTTCTGCACCTGTTGAGAAGCCCGGGTCATCCTTATCGATGATGAAGAATGAGATACCACCACGTGTGCCCAGCTTCTTGTCTGTCATTGCTGTGATTACGAATGTATCAGCATAGCCGGCGTTTGTGATGAAGATCTTTGAGCCGTTGATCAGCCAGTGGTCGCCCATGTCTACAGCTGTTGTCTGTGTAGCACCTGAGTCGGAACCGGCGTCAGCTTCTGTCAGACCGAAAGCACCAAGTCTTTCGCCCTTAGCGAGAGGAACCATCCATTCCTGCTTCTGCTCTTCTGTACCATAGTAGTAAATCGGGCCTGTGCACAGTGAAGTGTGTGCTGCTACAACTGTACCAACTGCAGCGTGTGCAGCAGTCAGTCTTTCGATTACTTCACAGTACTGGATGTAGTCGCCGCCTGCGCCGCCGTATTCTTTTGGCCACATGATACCCATCATTCCCAGTTCGCCCATCTGCTTTACGATGTCAACCGGAAATTCGTGTTCCACGTCCATATCATCAGCGACAGGAGCAACTACTTCTTCGCAGAATTTCTCAACCATTTTCTTGGTCAGTTCCTGCTCTCTTGTTAATTGAAAATTCATTTAGCAATTCTCCTTTCCATTTGCCATTTTATTTTTAATCGCCTAAATCAACAGGTTATAAACGCCCGAAAAGTTACCACCGAGGTGGTAACTTTAAGGGCTCTATTGATTTTCAGCGCTTAGGCTTAGCACTTTTCCCAAATGATAGCGAGAGCTGGGCCGCCACCTACGCACAGTGAAGCACATCCGTACTTAACATCCTGCTTGATCATTTCGTGAATCAGACCAACCTGGATTCTAACGCCTGTGCAGCCAACCGGGTGTCCGATAGCAATACCGGAACCGTTGCGGTTAACCTTGTTGATGTCGAGCTGAAGTGTCTTGTTGCAAGCCAGGAACTGAGCTGCAAACGCTTCATTGATTTCCCAGTAACCAATATCATCTTTTGTAAGTCCAGCAAGTTCGAGTACCTTCGGAATAGCTACAGCCGGGCCATAACCCATTCTCTGAGGCTCAACACCTGCGGAGCAGCTTGCAACCAGCTTAGCCATTGGCTTGAGACCCAGTTTTTCAACCATCTCACCGCTAGCCAGTACCATTGCAGCAGCACCATCGTTGATTCCGGAAGCGTTACCAGCTGTAACTGTTCCGTCCTTCTTGAATGCAGGCTTTAATTTAGCCAGTTTTTCCATGCTTGTAGCCTTAGGATGCTCGTCTCTGTCAACTACTACATCGCCTTTTCTTGTGGAGATTGTTACAGGTACGAGTTCTTCAGCAAATCTGCCTTCTTCGATAGCCTTAGCAGCTCTTTCGTGAGACATTACTGCCAGTTCGTCCTGCTCTTCTCTTGTGATGTTAAATTCTTCAGCCAGGTTTTCAGCTGTAACACCCATGTGATATCCGCTGAGGTCGCAAACCAGACCATCGTGTGTCAGTGAGTCGCACAGTTTAACGTCGCCCATTCTGATTGTTCTAGCTTTGTTCAGAATGTAAGCAGCATTACTCATGCTTTCAGCACCAACTACAACGCCTACGCCAGTCTTTCCAAGCATAATCTGCTGTGAAAGAATTTCTGTAGCTCTCATAGCTGATCCGCACAGCTGGTTGATTGCGCATGAATAGCTTTCAGGTTTGCATCCCAGAGCCATCTGGATCTGTCTAGCCGGGCCACCCTTTGATCCACCCATGTATACCATACCGAGTGTAAGTTCTTCGATCTGCTCAGGTGTAAGACCAGCCTTTTCGATAGCTGCCTTAGCTGCGATTGTTCCCAGTTCGATATCTGTCAGAGCTGACAGGCTACCCATGAAATCACCAACCGGTGTTCTTACAGCGGATACTACATAAACATCATTCATAATCGTTTTCTCCTAACTTTATAATGTTTCATACCCTATAACTTATAATTATCTAACTTCATTCGCCTTGCGCCGAAGTTTAATAGACTTGTTTACGGCTGATTACTTGCTATAGTCAAAGAAACCTTTACCTGTCTTCATGCCGAGGTGTCCTGCTCTTACCATCTTCTTCAGGATCGGAGCCGGTCTGTATTTGCTGTCAGCAAATTCTCTGTAGAATGTTTCCATTACAGCCAGAGCGATGTCAAGACCAACAAGGTCGCCCAGAGCCAGAGGCCCCATCGGGTGGTTAGCACCAAGCTTCATAGCTGTGTCGATGTCTTCTGCGCTTGCAAGGCCTTCGCTGTATACGAATGCTGCTTCGTTGATCATCGGGACGAGGATTCTGTTTACTACGAATCCCGGAGCTTCTTCTACTTCTACCGGAGTCTTGCCGATAGCTTCTGTCAGCTCAACGATCGTATTCTTTGTCTCTTCTGATGTTGTGAGGCCCTTGATGATTTCAACAAGCTTCATCATCGGAACAGGATTGAAGAAGTGCATACCGATAACTTTGTCCGGTCTGCCTGAAGCTGCAGCGATCTCTGTGATTGAGAGTGAAGAAGTGTTTGTAGCGAGAATACATTCTGGCTTAACGAGCTCGTTCAGTTCTGCGAAGAGAGCCTTCTTAGCTTCCATATCTTCTGTAGCAGCTTCGATGATGAGGTCAGCATCTTTAACGATGGAGATGTCTGTTGAACCTTCGATTCTTGACATGATCTCTTTCTTCTGATCTTCTGTCATCTTTTCTTTGGCGACCATCTTGTCAAAAGCTTTTTCAACTTTTGCCATGCCGCCATCAACAGATGTCTGTCTTCTTGCTCTGAGTACTACTTCATAACCGTTCTGTGCAAGAACCTGGATGATTCCGGCACCCATAGTACCCGTGCCTAGTACGCCGATTTTCTTCATTAATACGTCCTCCTTATTAATGTTAT
This sequence comes from Firmicutes bacterium UBA3738, assembly GCA_002372505.1. GTDB lineage: Bacteria > Bacillota > Clostridia > Peptostreptococcales > Anaerovoracaceae > UBA3738. The sequence goes on along the minus strand of DFGY01000004.1, from coordinate 1,033 downwards.
AAAAGAGTTGATAAGCGATTCGAGCGAACCGCTTGTTAAAAAATTAACCGTTTCGATATTCCCATTATAGCACTCTGAATTTGTGCGTCAAGAACTATTTGTTAAAAAATTGACTTTCTCTTATTTTCGCAATCTTCGCCCTCCCTCGCACTATTCTGAATATTAAAAAAGTAGCGTTTCACGGGGACAGGCTTTTTGTTTACTATCCCTCTTATGGGGCTAACCCATGAGGCTTTTTTTAACCAGTTCCGGATCATCTATCGCGTTATCAAGCAGGCGGCTTAAGAAACCCGTATATCCTCTTCCTGTTGCTTTGGCCTTTTCCAAAGTTGCCGGTGTAATTCGAATTGCTACCACAGGCTTCTTTTCCCCGGCACGTTTCTTTCTCGCCATCTCTGCCATTTCAGCATATTGTTCTACGGAAAGCTCCGGGGCATCCTCGTCAAAGACTGCGTCTTTTTTCGCAGCCTCTTTAACTTCATTTAACTGTTCTTTAGTTGGCTTCTGCCCCTTTTTAATCGTCGCCTTAGTAGTTGCCATAATATACATTCCTTTCCGTCATAAATAATTTCATTATAATAAGTATAACTTGAAGTATTACAAATGTAAATTAATGCTCTAAGGAAACTTTTAGAACTTGTCCCCATACATAAGTCATAGCACATTCATTACTAACATGTTTCACCTTTTTTATCGCGGTACTTATTGTGAAATACTTTTCAACATTTGGCGTTCTCGTTTTGCAAATATTATTGTTGTTACTCATTATTATTATTTTCCATTCCCTATGGTTGCTAAAAATTCTTTCACTCCTTGAATAGAATATTCTTTAGTGAAATAATTTCCAACAACAACTGCCATACAAATTGATTCCATCAATGCTTTCCTAATGATTTAGTTTCGTAGGCACTTAAATTCATTGAAATATTTTTCACAATATACTCCATGAATTATTTTGTGAAATCAATTTGTAGAATTGCTCCAACAAGTACCCCCCCCCAGGGAAATGGATGAACTCTCGGTATTCTAAACG
>DFGY01000113.1 GCA_002372505.1 Firmicutes bacterium UBA3738 | reverse complement strand
AAGTTCCTTACTCGAACTTCTGTAAACGAATACAGGAGTTCGAGTATTTTTCTTCTGTGACAAAACTCAAGTTTTTTACTCTTGAAAGAGTTACGCACATATTGTACCTGCGAAACTTAAAAATTATTTGAGTTTCGCTAATAGGCGTGATATATTGTTTGTGGAGGATAATCTTATGAAGATAATCGATAGAGAGTATATAGATAGATTAAAACGACTGAAGGATACGCCCGATATCAAGGTCATTACAGGCGTGAGACGTTGCGGAAAGTCCGAACTTCTAAAGGCGTATGTGAGCTGGCTTAGGGAGGTCCATGATAACAATGTGCTTTTTGTTGACCTTCAGGATCTAAACAACGAACACCTACGGGAGTATCATGCGCTGAACTCATTTATTACGGATAGATACGATGATAAGCGTAACAATATCGTCTGTATAGATGAGGTGCAATTGTGCGATGGGTTCGAAAAAGTAATCAACAGCATACATGCGAGCGGAAAGTTTGACATCTATCTAACCGGCTCAAACGCCTTTCTACAGAGCAGCGATTTGGCTACGCTATTCACAGGGCGGGTTATTGAGGTTGAAGTCTTCCCGTTTTCACTCAAGGAATTCATCACATACTTCGATGCAGAAACTGACATACATGCTTTATTTGACCGTTACATAGAAATAGGTGGCATGCCAGGAGCGTATGTATACGAATCCGTAGAAGACAGAAACTCCTATGTGAGATCGGTCTTTGTAACCATACTCGAAAGAGACTTAGTCGAGAGGTATGGAATAAGGGACAAGCTTGTCTTACGGAAAGTTGCAGAGTTTTTGCTTGATAACATTTCCAACCTGACATCTCCCAACAAGGTTGCCGACACGCTCACGTCCAATCAAATGAAGACAAATCACGACACGGTGGGAAACTACATTTCGCACATTGTCAATGCCTTTCTTTTTTATGACGTCAGAAGGTATGACCTCAAGGGCAAAGGATACCTGAAAACATCGAGCAAATACTACGTTTCCGATATCGCATTCAGGCGAGCAATACTTGGAAGCAAGAATATGGACTATGGAAGAACATACGAGAACGTAGTAGCTGTCGAGCTACTACGGCGAGGTTACGAGATATACGTCGGAAAGCTGTACGATAAAGAGGTCGATTTCGTAGCCAAGAAGGCAGATGAGCAGATCTATATCCAAGTGAGCGACAACATAGATAATCCTGCCACATTCGAACGCGAAACTAAGCCACTGCTATCGATACGCGACGCATATCCAAAAGCCATTATCGCTAACACAAGGCATCCTCGGTACACTTACGAAGGTATCGTAATCTACGATATTGCTGATTGGCTTTTAACCAGGCGTTTTTGATTTGACAGGTTTAAACGATAATTCGAGAGATTTAATGAATGGCTCTAACTATGTTGGCATGTCACTCTGGCTTTAGCTGTTTAGCTTAGCGTTTTTTCCGGCCATTGCTGAAGAATTGATATTTAGAGGAGTAATATTTTCGGCAGCAAGGACAAAGATGAATTTTTGGTTTTCTGCAATAATTTCAAATGGTCTATTTGCTATATCGCATGGCTTTGGGTTATTTGCCGTAATAACCTTTTTTTGGTGGATTGTGGTGTTATATTTATGAAAAGACACATAACATTACTACTACCATGCTTATTCATCTGTTGTATAATACAATTGCAGTTTTATGTTGGAATGATTTTGCCGCAAGCGACGTGTATCAATTTGATAAGGTGATAAAAAACAATGAGGAGATCTTAATTCTCGTTACTTTCGTTGCGATGTTAATTTTGGTGTCTTCTATTCTTGCGATTTGGAGAATAGTGAAGGCGTAGATTCCGAATGAGGTGTTCCATATGGATTGCCATGGCTGCATTCGTTTTTTTGTAGGCGCAAATGAAAATAGTATTGAAATAAGCGTGCCGGGAAGGTATCTTGTTAAAGAGAGTCCTATCAAACGGTCTTTTGATGGAAGGGTGCCGGTCATAGCTATAGGTATAGTATGTATAATGAGTTTGTTGATTTTTATTATTTCCAATAAAAGATACTGGCTCTGGTAGTACAGGAGGTTAATATGGAAGCGGTTAAAATAACTTTACTAACATTACTGGCTTTAGCGGTCATAGCGATCATAATCAGAAACATACGGATAGTGCCGCAGAACCACAGTTATCTGATTGAATTCTTGGGCAAATATCGTAAATCATGGCAGGCAGGTATCCATGTGAAGATACCTTTTCTTGAAAGAGTGTCTGCAAAGGTATCCCTAAAGGAGCAGGTGTACGACTATCCGCCGCAAACAGTTATCACAAAGGACAATGTATCCATCGATATAAATGCTGTAGTATTTGCCAAGGTCTTCGATCCATACAAGAGTGTCTATAATATCGAAGATTCATTTATTGGACTTGAGAATCTGTCGGCAACAACACTGAGAAACGTGGTGGGGGAGATGGAACTTGACGAATGTCTTTCATCCAGAGAAAAGATAAACGCTCAGATGCAGGAGGCTCTTGACGATGCAACAGATGAGTGGGGCATCAAAGTGCGTAGAGTTGAGATAAAAGATATCAATCCACCACGCGAAATCGAAGATGCCATGACAAAACAGATGAAGGCTGAAAGAGAAAAGCGTCAGGCAATTCTCGAAGCCGAAGCTCACAAGGAATCCGTAACAAAGGTTGCGGAGGGAGACAAAGCCGCAAAGGTTCTTGCTGCAGAGGCTGAACGTGAAGCGAAAATCGCCATCGCGGAAGGTGAAGCCAAAGCCATCGAAGCTACATATAACGCACAGGCCAGAGGTCTTGAAGCTCTACAGAAAGCTAAGATAGATAACAGCGTACTTTACTTAAGAGGTCTTGATGCCCTTAAAGAAGTTGCAGACGGCAGAGCGACAAAAATTTTCGTGCCAACGGATATAGCTAGTGTTCTTACCTCCGCAGGGGCAATCGGCGAGGCTCTTGGAGTAGGCGACGCGACCACAATCGACAAGTCGCCAAAGATTGAAGAGAGTAACAGACTTGATCCCACCGCAAGAGAAGGGCGAAGTTATATCACTGAGGAAGTGCAGAATACGGTGAGCGAAATAGAAGTTGATAATCAATAGTGTTGACAATGAAACGTTTGCTTTCGGACTTTACGGATAGCGTAGAGAGACTAAGGCAAAACATTCCGATAAGCGTCTTTAACGTAGATTTGCAAGAATTCCCCCATCCTCTATAGGTGGTGGGATGAATTGCAAAATAGATCCAAGAACGTGTAAGCACGCGCCTTAGCCCCACCCAAAAGAGGACCCACCCAGGATCGCGCGTGCAGGGACGCTATTTTCCTAAAAGCCCAGGACAACGAAATCGGGTCAAATACAAAAAACTTAAGAAGAAGAATCAGACTCTTGCGGTTGGCAAGGTGATGACTTTCAAGAAAAAAGGCAAGGGCAAGATAACATACACTAAGGCTTCCGGCAATAAGAAGATTACAATAAACAAAAAGACCGGAAAGGTAACAGTAAAGAAGAAACTCAAGAAGGGCACCTATAAGGTAAAGGTCAAAGTGAAGGCGGCAGGTAATTCAAAGTATAAGCCTGTAACCAGATCCGTGACATTCAAAATTAAGGTTAAGTAAAGAAAAAACAAACGAGTCCTGTAGGGAAACCTGCAGGTCTTTTTTGGTGACGCGAGAACCGTCCCCTTGTCATCTACAATTGTGATATAATTCCCTTATGGAAAAGAAGATTGACTTAAGAAACATGACAAAGGAAGAGCTTGCGGTCTTTGCGGAAGAGCTTGGCGAAAAAGCATTTCGTGGCCGGCAGATTTTTAAGTGGGTCCAGAGTGGTGCTGATAGTTTTGATGAGATGACCAACCTGCCGGGAAAGCTCAGGGAAAGGCTTAAGGAGTGCGCATGCATTGGAAGGCCGCAGGTGCTGAAAAGGCAGGATTCCAAAGACGGCACCGTGAAATTTCTGTTTGGCTTTGAGGATGGCAACGCTATTGAATCCGTATTTATGAAATATAAATACGGCAATTCCATTTGTGTGTCCTCTCAGGCCGGCTGCAGAATGGGTTGTACTTTTTGCGCTTCGGGAAAGCTGGGCCTTGCAAGGAATTTAACAGCCGGTGAAATTATTAGCCAGATTCTGTTGGCTGAAAAAGAAACTGGCGAAAAAGTAAATCACATTGTGGTAATGGGTACAGGGGAGCCCTTTGATAATTACGATGAACTCAGTAGATTTTTGAGCATGGTAAACGACAAGGACGGCCTGGGTATAGGCATGAGAAACATAACAGTTTCCACCAGCGGCCTCATTCCCGTAATCGGCAGGTTCGCGGAAGATTTTCCTCAGGTGAATCTGGCCATTTCACTTCATGCACCAACGGATGAAGTGAGAAGCAGCATGATGCCTGTAAACAATAAATATCCAATAGGTGAACTAATTGCAGAATGCAGGAAATATACAGAAAAGACGAATCGGAGAATCACTTTCGAATACGCCGTTGTTAAAGACGTAAATGACAGGGATGAAGATGTGCGGCGTCTGGCAGATTTACTAAAGGGGATGCTGTGCCACGTGAATCTCATACCATTAAATGAAATAAAAGAATCCTCCGGCAGCCTGAAAGCAGGCAGCCGGGAGAGAGCGATTGAAATTGCAGATATGCTGGAGAAAAGAGGAGTTGCAGCAACAGTAAGAAGAAGTCTCGGCAGAGATATAGATGCAGCCTGTGGTCAGCTTAGATTGAAGGCAGATTAATAGCGTTTCACGGGGACAGGTTTTTTCGCGATCCGAATCCGGCACATCTTGAGCGCCATCTGGCTTACGAAAATCAAAAATGACAAAAGTTTTTTCACCGTTTTTCTTAGAAACAAATCTTTGAAGAAAAATCTAACGTTGACAGTTTTGCATCATAGCAGATCCATCGTTAATCGGCACGAAGATCGGGAAAGTGCCGGGGTAAGTTATAGAGATCGTTAAAAATTATTTCACCCTATATTGAAAAATAGTTTTTGTGAAAACAATTATGGGATTTCGCGATTTCAGCTGAAACAATGCCTGCCCCTGTGGAACGCGGAACCGTCCTCAGGTTTCAGAACGGTCTTGTTTGAGTCTTTAAGTTGGTGTATAATGAGCAAAAGGATTGAAAGGACGAACAAGGAGGGCAGTGTCATGGTGAAATTATTAGTCGGACATAAAGGCAGCGGAAAAACAAAGCAAATGATTACTCTTGCAAATGATATGGTGGATACCAGCCATGGATCCATAGTATTCATAAACAAGAACAGCAGACTGACATTTGATTTAAAGTATAAGATAAGAGTTGTGTGTATGGAGGACTTTCCGCACATTACAAATAGTGATGAGTATATAGGATTTATATACGGCATCATCAGCTCCGACCACGACATAGATACAATGTTCATCGATGGTATTTTGAAACACGCGGACGTTTCCCTCGGAAACTTGCCTGAGTTTATAGAGAGACTTAAGAAGATATCCGAAATGTTCGAACTTGATTTCATAGTCAGCCTTTCAGCCGAAATGGAAGAAATGATAGGCGTCGACTTTGAAGGTTGTGAAGTTTTGAACTAACGGAAAAGAGCGTAAAAATCGGCGGTGCAATGCATCGCCTTTTTTAAAATGTAGAGCCATAAGAAAGAGAAAAAGCCATGACGGATTTATCCCTTGAAAATGTAATTGATGTTTTTACCCATAGAAAGCCGGGGGTCGTAGGGAAGCACAAAAGCTTTTCCGTCCTCATGCCTCTTGTAATAAGGGGAGGACAGGTTCACGTCCTCTTTGAAATGCGTTCATCAAAGCTGGATACCCAGCCCGGGGAAGTGTGCTTTCCCGGCGGCGCAATGGAAGGCATAGAAACCCCCCTTCAGGGAGCTGTCAGAGAGACCATGGAGGAGCTTGGACTTGAGCGCAGTCAGGTAAAGGTTATAAACAAACTTGACACACTCCAGTCCCACGCCAATTTATCCGTTTACTGCTACCTGGGCATGCTGGAGGTGACCTGCATGGATGGCATTCCGGAAGATGAGCCTAACGTAACCTACTGCTTTAACGTAAGTAAAAACGAAGTAGCTGAGGTATTCACCGTGCCTCTTAAATTCTTCGTTGAAAACGAGCCGGAAATCGAGTGGGTTGAAGTTGTGCAGATACCGCCGGAGGACTTCCCCTACGAAAAGGTCAATTCACCGAAGGCGTACGAGTGGAGAACCGGCAGCGTGGACGTGCCGATTTACATGTACGGCCACTATCCCATTTGGGGAATGACTGCCCGCATGGTTCATAACTTTGTAGATATACTGGAGGGAAGAAAGAAATGAAATATAAAGTAGGAATGTGTCAGATGCTGCCAGCCCGCGATAAAGAAGTAAGCATGGGCAGGTTTAAGGAAATGGCGGCAGAGGCTGCTTCAAAAGGAGCAGAAGTACTGGTATTTCCCGAGATGTGGGTCTGCCCCTACGACATGGAAATAATAAAGGAATTTAAGGAGCCGGAAGGCGGAGGCTTTTATAATTGCATGAAGAAAACCGCCGCAGAGCTTGGGGTATACATTTTCGGTGGCAGCATGCCTGAGGAAGATGGAGATAATATATACAACACCAGCTTTGCCTTTGACAGACAGGGTAATTTAATCGGCAAGCACCGGAAAGTTCATATGTTTGACATTGACGTACCCGGGCGGATTAAAATCACTGAGTCATCGACAATTACGCCGGGAGACAAGGCCACAGTTGTGGATACGGAGTTCGGAAAAATAGGACTGGCTATTTGTTTTGATATAAGGTTCGCAGAGCTTCACAGAAAGATGGCTCTGGAAGGAGCAAACTTAATAGTCCTGCCAGGAGTATTTAACCTTACAACAGGGCCTGCACACTGGGACATTTCAGTCAGAATGAGAGCCATAGATAACCAGATATTCTTCGCCGGCGTACAGGCGGCAAGAGACCCGGAGGACAAGGTTCAGGCCTGGGGACATTCCCTGGCGGCGGACCCCTGGGGAGAGGTGATGGCATCGGCAGATGAAACACCCCAGGTGTGCCTCTTTGAAGTTGACACTGATGTAATAGACAGGGTGAGAGGAGAGCTACCAATAATGAGCGGCCTTAAGCCCGAGATATATAAATAATGGCTTTCCTACCTGTATCAAAAAAGGATATGAAGGAGCGCGGATGGGACCAGGTGGACATTGTCCTTGTAACGGGAGATGCCTATGTGGACCACCCGTCTTTTGGTACGGCCATTATCGGAAGAGTACTTGAGAGATTCGGCTATAAAGTGGGAATACTTGCCCAGCCTGACTACCACAGCGCAGAAGACTTTAAAAGATTCGGAAAACCACGCCTGGGATTTATGATAGGTTCAGGCAGCGTGGACTCCATGGTTAACAATTATTCCGTCTTTAAGAGAAAGAGGAAGACGGATGTTTATTCCCCCGGCGGCAAAGCCGGAAACAGGCCGGACAGGGCAGTAATCGTTTACTGCAACAGAGCCAAGGAGGCATATAAGGACGTGCCCATTATTATAGGCGGACTTGAGGCAAGTCTCAGAAGATTCGCCCACTACGATTACTGGGACGATAAGGTGAGGCGCTCTATTCTTCTTGACAGCCGTGCGGATCTGCTCATTTACGGCATGGGTGAGAAGGCTACAATTGAGATATGCGAGGCTCTGGAAGCCGGAATAGATATAAAGGATATTCACTGGATAAGGGGCACAGCTTATGTATCCAAAGAGCTTCCTTACGATCCGGACTTAATAGAGCTTCCGGATTACGACACCATTACACTTGACAAGAAGGCATTCTGTGACAGCTTTGTGCTCCAGCATGAAAACAGCGACTACATTTCAGGACAGATGCTGGCGGAGAAATATACGGATACCATGTACGTGGTGCAAAACCCGCCTCAGCCGGTACTGGAGAGAGACGAGCTTGACGATATATATGCATTACCCTTTGAGAAGGAATATCATCCCATGTACGAGGCGGAAGGAGGCATTCCCGCAATAAGGGAGGTTAAGTTCAGTATAGCCTCTAACAGAGGGTGTTTTGGCGGCTGCAGCTTCTGTGCAATAACTCTTCACCAGGGAAGACAGGTGAGAAGCAGGAGTAAAGATTCCATTGTCGAGGAAGCAAAACGGCTCACCGAAAAGAAAGACTTCAAGGGCTACATCCACGATGTTGGCGGACCTACGGCAAACTTCCACCGGCCCGCCTGCGAAAAGCAGCTGAAAAGCGGCGTGTGTAAGAAGAAGGACTGCCTGTGGCCCAGGCCATGCAGTCAGATGAATATAGACCATAGCGAGTACCTGGACGTACTTAGAGGAGTCAGAAGCATTCCGGGTATAAAGAAGGTCTTCGTAAGGTCCGGCGTCAGATACGACTATGCCTTGGCGGATAAGGACCACACTTTTATAAAAGAGTTATGTGAGCATCACGTCAGCGGGACTCTTAAGGTGGCTCCGGAGCACGTGTGCAAAGGTGTACTGGATTTAATGAGAAAGCCGGGCGCAGAAGTCTTCGAAAGGTTTGCCGGCGAATATGAGAGAATAAATAAAAAGCTAGGGAAGAAACAATACATGATACCTTATCTTATTTCATCCCACCCGGGCTCTACCCTTGATGATGCAATAGAGCTGGCTCTCTATCTAAAGAATATGGGATTTGTGCCGGATCAGGTTCAGGACTTTTATCCCACGCCGGGGACAATGTCCACATGTATGTACTACACGGAAATGGATCCTTACACGAAGAAGAAAATATACGTAGCCAAGGATATGGAAGATAAGAGAATGCAAAGGGCTCTCGTTCACTTTAATAAAAAGGAGAACAGGAAGACGGTTATTAAGGCCCTGAAGAAAGCAGGCAGAGGAGAACTGATAAATGTACTTGTTAAGTAACATAGAGGAAATACTTAAAGAAACAAAAGAAGCCTTTGATAATGCACCGACAGGAGACTACAGCGCAGTGGAAAGAAACGGATTTGCCGGGAATATGCTGGCTCTTTCCGATAACGTCCCCTTTATGAAATATCTCATAAGTAAGGGGCTCAAGGGAAAGGTGCAGATGATCTACGCAGATCCGCCTTTCTTATCCGACGCCGATTACGACGCAACCCTTAAGGCGGGAGAGGGGACTTCCCTTAAGCATTTGGCATATAAAGACACGTGGAAGAATAATGAAGAGGAATATCTGAGATTCTTATGCACCTGTCTATGGGGAATGAAGGAGCTTCTTTCTGAAGAGGGAACAATATGGCTCCATCTTGACTGGCACATCGTCCATTACATGAAGGTGATTATGGATGAAATATTCGGCCGCGGCAATTTTATTAACGAAATCATATGGCAGTACAAATCCGGCGGCAGCTCATCAAGGCATTTCGCAAGAAAGCACGACACTATTTTGCTCTACGGCAAGAGCGATAAATACTATTTGAATATTCCAAAGGAAAAATCCTATAACAGGGATTTAAAGCCCTACAATTTTAAAAACGTTACTGAATATCAGGATGAATACGGCTGGTACACCCTGGTAAATATGAAGGATGTCTGGAACATCGATATGGTGGGAAGAACGTCTTCGGAGCGAACAGGCTACGCGACTCAAAAGCCGGTAAAGCTCCTGTCCCTCATTGTTGAATCCGCATCAAGGGAAGGGGACATATGTGCCGACTTCTTCTGCGGCTCAGGCACTCTTCCATACGTGTGCGGGAAAAACAAGAGGCGCTTTATGGCGGCTGACAGCGGAATGCTGGCAACTTCCATGACCAGGAAAAGACTACTCATGGACAACCTGGCCTATGAGTATCTCGTGCTGGAAAACGAACTTGCCGAAACCATAAATGAAAATCCTACCGTTGACGTGGTGTTCATTACCGATGGCGCTACCTTTGATATTGAATTAAAAAAATACAGGCCCAATCAGACCGGCTTTAAACTAAATAAAAAGGATGAAGACTCTATTAATAAATTAATCTGCAGCAACCCTCTTGCTCTCGTTGATTCATGGAGTATCGATACCAATTACGATGGCCGCGTCCATAAAAACCAGGCTAGCTTTATAAGAGGCAAGGATATGCTGCAGACAAAGTTCAGTGGTAAATATACCGGAAATATAAGCATTGTTGTCCGGGATATTTTCGGTGGTGAGGCTCACTGGGTGAGCAAAGGATAGTTAAAGATCTATCTCAGTGTTGTTCTCATCCAGATTGTAAATCTGCACTTCACCGCCAAGGTATTTCTGTACGTTGTTTGCCAGGGTCCAGAGGGCGTTGTGAAGATCGTCGCTTCTCTCTGGATCCACTGATTCGAGAATGAGGAAGGCGTTTATAGTGTCTTCCGTCAGCATTGTGCGCTGTCCGTCTCTCCAGTTCCAGCATCTGCATACTGCACCGGCGTCGTCCTTGTATATAACTTCACCGGGAAGGGCGGGTTGTGGCTCTTCGTCTCCGAGGGCGATGAAGTCTTCTCCGCCTTCTGCCAGCATGAGGACAAGGTCGCCTTCAAATGCATCTATATCTTCTCCGCCGCAGGGAAGGGCATTTGAAAGGGAGACAGCATTATAAATGTCTACCAATGGATTTATGCTGCCGGGAGGGTTATCCTTCTGGACACGCTTCATGAGAGCCTCGATTGAAGATCTGGCTCCTTTTTTCGTTTTGAATTTGCGGAAGGCTTCTCTCCATACGGCAATAACTTTGTTCTCCGCGAAGTTTTCATTTTTGAGGAATGATTTGGCGTCGTCGAAGCTGGCCTCGAGAATATCTGCTATTTCAGCCTTGTAATCCTCTGCGTCTTCCCAGGTGTTGTCGATTCCCTTTGCTACAACTACGCCTATTTCAGCGCCTGGAAACATTTCGAATATTTCCGGTTTAATAATGAATTTCGACATACTATTATTCCTTTCTATAATATATTGTCAAGGGCTTTGCTGATGTCAGCGAGAATACTGTCATCAATATTTTCTATTGCTCCTGTGTCGCAAAGACTTGCCACTTCCGGCATAATGGGAAGCTTGGCCAGGAGCTGGCTGCCATGGGCTGCCGCAATGGCTTCAATGTTGCTGTCGCCGAAAATGTGGATTTCCTTTCCGCAATCGGGACATTTAACGTAGCTCATGTTTTCAACCAGGCCAAGGACAGGGACATTCATCATGTCTGCCATGCGCAGTGCCTTTTCAACGATCATTGATACAAGATCCTGAGGTGATGTAACTACAATGATGCCGTCTACAGGCAGGGACTGGAATACTGTCAGAGGAACATCTCCTGTGCCCGGAGGCATATCAACGAACATAACGTCAATGTTGTCCCAGTGAGTCTCGTTCCAGAACTGAGTGATTACTCCTGTTATAACAGGTGCACGCCATACAACCGGATCTTCCGGATGCTCCAGTACCAGATTGGCAGACAGAACACTGATGCCGCCTTCGGTGGTCTTTGGTTCAATACCCATTTGAGTTGCGTATACTTGGCCGTCCATTCCGAACATTTTAGGTACGGAAGGGCCGGTTATGTCAGCGTCCAGTATGGCAGTCTTTTTGCCAAGTCTGTTGGCAGCCACAGCGCTGAGGCCCGTAACGAGAGATTTGCCTACGCCGCCTTTGCCGCTGACGACAGCGATTACCTTTTTGACGCTGCTGAATTCATTTAAATCAACGAGAAAGCTGCTGGGGTCTCTTTCAGCACAGTTTTCTCCGCAATTTGAACAATCGTGATCACAATTTGTAGCCATTTCTAAAGTCTCCTTTATAGATAATCTTATGTTGATATTTGACGCATTCAACATTATCATTCTATTTTTACATTGTCAATTAGGCGTTACACGGGGACAGGCTTTTTGTTACGCCATTATTTGGAAAGATGCTTAGGACGGTTCTCTTGAAATTGCTTTATTAGACATGGAAGGACGAGATACTGTATTTATAGACCCGCTCTCGCTTCAGTTGTCACGTAGCGGTATCTAAGTTCATACTTCGCTGACGCTCGTATTCGCTAAGTACCGACGTGCCAAAGAGTCTATAAATACAGTATCTCGCCCTTCTATAGAACAAAAAGATGACAAGAACCGTCCCCTTGTCATCTTACATTTTCTTGTGTAACAAAAAGCCTGTCCCCGTGAAACGCTTTAGCTAGAAGTATCTGAACACGCCTTTGACTTTGCCGAGAATCTGGACGTCGTTTACGATAATGGGGCTCATGGAAGAGTTTTCGGGCTGAAGTCTTATGTGGCCGTCTTCTTTATAGAAGGTCTTAACCGTTGCTTCGCTCTCAAATCCGTCTATCATGGCGACGACGATTTCGCCGTTGTTTGCTGTATTCTGCTGTTCTACCAGAATGTAGTCGCCGTCGAAAATTCCCGCTTCGATCATGCTGTCGCCACGAACTATGAGCATGAAGTTGTCGACGCCTCTTGAAACGTATCTGGAGGGAATAGGGAAGGAGTCTTCAATATTCTGCTCTGCGAGAATGGGAGCTCCGGCGGCAATATGGCCTACGACGGGTATATCTACAACGTCAGCTCTCTCAACTCTGTCATAGCTTTCGGCAGTTGAAGGGGAGTCATCTATAATATTAAGGGCTCTTGGTTTTGACGGGTCCTTAATCAGAAAACCATCCTTTACTAAGCTCTCTATATCTTTATGAACGGTGGAAGTGGATTTAATCCCCAGTGCGGAGCAGATTTCTCTGACAGTGGGGGGATAACCCTTTTGCTTTATTTCGCTCTTCATGAACTGAAGTATTTTCCGTTCTCTTTCCTTCAGATCTTGTTCTTTTAACTTACTCATTGCAATCTCCTTAAAAGAATGTATGTTCACTATTTTCATCAATAATAGCATAGAAAGAACAAAATGTAAACACCTGTTCTGAATTTGAGGTAATAAAAAAGGGTGCCTCAGCACCCTTTTTGTCAGCAAATTTAATCTTATCGATTATACAAGACCCTGTTCCATCATAGCATTTGCTACTCTTTCGAAACCTGCGATGTTTGCGCCAGGAACGAGAGCGTTCTTGTTGTTGTAGTACTTTTCGCCAGCTTCTGAGCAAGCGTTGAAGATGTTAACCATGATCATGTGAAGCTGATCATATACATCCTGGTGCTGGAACTTAGTGTGTCCGGCATTCTGGCCCATTTCGATGCAGGAGCATGCAACGCCACCAGCGTTAGCTGCCTTAGCAGGACC
>DFGY01000027.1 GCA_002372505.1 Firmicutes bacterium UBA3738 | reverse complement strand
GAGATATGTGAAAGAGAAGGCTGTGATAAAGCAGATCCGACAAAACAAAGGGCCTGAGAGAAAAGTAAATCGAAGGATTTAATAAGCTTATACGGCCAAAATCTATTATTTTAAGAGGATATGTAAAATGGAAAATCAGATGTTTTGTTATCAGTGTCAGGAAACAGCAAAGGGAACCGGATGCACCATGATGGGGGTATGCGGCAAGAAGGCGGATGTGGCCAATATGCTCGATTTGCTCATTTATGTGTCCAAGGGGCTTTCATGGGTAACGACGAAACTGCGTGAGGAAGGAAAGGAAGTACCTAAGGAGATTAACCATCTTGTTACGGTAAATCTCTTCATTACCATTACAAACGCCAACTTCGATAAGGATGCCATAATTGCAAAGATCAGAGAGACTCTGGCTTTAAAGGAAGAACTCAGAATGAAGCTTGACAATCAGGATGCACTGCCTGATGCAGCGCTTTGGAATGCAGATGAAAGCGAGTTTGAAGAGAAAGCGGCCTCAGAGGAGGTTGGTGTTCTCGCAACTGAAAATGAGGATATACGCTCCCTCCGCGAAATGATCACTTACGGACTGAAGGGCCTTGCAGCTTACTCAAAGCACGCAAATGCACTGCTCTATGACAAGGAGGAAATCGATGCATTCATTCAGAAGGCACTTGCCGACCTGCTCGACGATACGCTGACGGTAGATGACCTTGTGGCTCTCACACTTGAGACCGGTAAATTCGGAGTCGACGGTATGGCTCTTTTGGATGAGGCAAACACAGGCACATATGGTAATCCGGAAATAACGAATGTTGATATCGGCGTCAGGAATAATCCGGGGATTCTGATATCGGGCCACGATCTTAAGGATCTGGAACAGTTGCTGGAGCAGACTGCAGGCACGGGGATTGAAGTATATACGCATTCCGAGATGCTGGCAGGTCAGTACTACCCAGCATTCAAGAAGTATCCTCACTTTGCCGGTAACTACGGTAACGCATGGTGGAAACAGAAGGAAGAGTTTGAGTCATTTGGCGGACCTATTCTAATGACAACAAACTGCATCGTTCCGCCGGCAGACTCATACAAAGACAGGCTGTGGACCACCGGTGCGGCAGGATACCCGGGATGCCGCCATATTGATGGGGAGTATGGAACCGTCAAGGATTTTTCCGAGATTATAGAGCAGGCTAAAGCATGCGAGCCTCCAAAGGAGATAGAAACAGGCAGCATTGTGGGCGGCTTTGCACATGAACAGGTATTTGCTCTTGCCGATAAAGTGGTGGATGCAGTCAAGTCCGGAGCGATACGAAAGTTTGTAGTAATGGGTGGTTGCGACGGACGCATGAAATCCAGGAACTATTACACAGAGTTTGCCGAGAAGCTTCCGGAGGATGTTGTCATTCTCACTGCAGGATGCGCCAAGTATAAGTACAATAAGCTGGATCTTGGAGACATCGGAGGGATCCCCCGCGTACTGGATGCAGGTCAGTGTAACGACTCATATTCACTTGCGCTCATAGCACTGAAGCTGAAGGAGATATTTGAACTCGATGACATCAATGACCTTCCTATCGCATTCAATATCGCATGGTATGAACAGAAAGCCGTAATCGTACTGCTTGCTCTTTTATACCTGGGCGTGAAAAATATTCACCTCGGACCGACCCTTCCGAGCTTCCTGTCACCGAATGTGGCAAATGTACTTGTTGAAAACTTCGGTATTTCAGGAATCGGTGATGTGGATGATGACATCAAACTGTTCTTCGGAGAAGATGCATAAAAAACAGTTATAAGCGAAACTGCGATGGCCTGCGGAAACCAATGTGGAATCCGCAGGCCCCTCGTGTTGATTCAAGGTCTGTATGTTAGGATGTCAATAAGTGGCAGAAGATGACAAGAGAACCGTCCCCATGCCATCTTACATTTTCTGGTGCAACAAAAAGCCTGTCCCTGTGAAACGCCCGTGAAACGCTTCCCCTTGTCATGTTGCAAAATTGGGGTGCTACTGTTACAATCAGTAATTAAGAGAAAGGAGGCATCTAAATATGAGCGATTGCATTTTCTGTAAACTTAAGGATGGTGAGATTCCGGCTAACGTGGCTTACGAAGATGATAAGATTTTCTGCTTCCACGATGCGGATCCCCAGGCTCCGGTTCATGTGCTTATGATTCCAAAGAAACACATTGAATCCATAGATGATGTAACTGAGGAGGATAGTGAGCTGCTGGGTTACATGATGACAAAGATCAAGGATGTGGCTGCAGAGCTTGGACTGGAGAACGGTTACAGGGTGGTAATAAACTGCGGTGAAGACGGATTCCAGACCGTAATGCACCTGCATATTCACATTCTTGGAAAGAGAAAGTTGACATGGCCACCAGGTTGATAGTATAATGTCAAGGCTACTTAGCAAATCTTTTAACGTCAGGAGGTGAGGACGGAATGGCACAGGTAATAGTAAAAGAAAACGAAAGCTTGGAAAGTGCATTGAAGAGATTCAAGCGTTCTTGCGCTCGCGACGGCGTTATGAGCGAGCTGAGAAAGCGCGAACACTATGAAAAACCAAGTGTAAGAAAAAAGAAAAAGTCCGAAGCGGCCAGAAAGAAGGCCAGAAGGTACTAATCGTATCGGACAAACTAGAAATCAAAGTGACCCGGGTTCGATATCCGGGTCATTTCTGTAATAACGGAGGAAACTATTTGGAAGGTAATACAATTAAAATAAGATTGGCAGATGATCTTGACAGAAGCGAGCTGTTCGGAAACATGGACAGCAATCTTAAGTTGCTCCAGGAACAGCTGAAAATAGAGATTATCCAAAGAGATAATGAGCTGGTGCTGAAAGGTGACGACACTGAAAAGGCCGAGAAGGTTATAAACGAGCTCATCGCCCTTATAGGCAGCGGCGAAAAGCTGGATGCCCAGAAAATCGGCTACGTCATGACCCTTACGGAAAAGGGTATGTCCTACACCGACAGCAACATTGAAAAGGACATAATTTGCTACACCCATATGGGCAAGCCCCTGCGTCCAAAGACCTTGGGACAGAAAAACTATGTCAATGCCATTAGAAACAAGGAAGTTGTCTTCGGCATAGGTCCGGCAGGTACAGGTAAGACCTATATTGCCGTGGCAATGGCAGTGTCGGCATACAAGCGCAGGGAAGTGCAGAAAATAATTCTCACAAGACCGGCAGTTGAGGCAGGTGAGAGACTGGGATTCCTTCCCGGAGACCTGCAGGATAAGGTGGATCCCTATCTGAGACCGCTGTACGACGCACTCTACGACGTCCTTGGCAGAGAGACGGCAATGCGCCTCAAGGACAAGGAAGTAATAGAAATAGTTCCCCTTGCCTACATGAGAGGCCGCACATTGGACAACGCCTTCATTATACTGGACGAAGCTCAGAACACTACCAGAGAACAGATGAAAATGTTCCTGACCCGTATGGGCTTCGAATCCAGAATGATAGTTACCGGCGACGTAACCCAAATCGACCTTCCAAGAGGCAAGCGCTCCGGACTGGTAGAGGCAGTGAGAGTCCTGGACAGAGTCAGCGACATTGAAATCTGCCATCTCAAAGATGTGGACGTTGTAAGACACAGAATAGTAAAGAAAATCATCAACGCCTACGACCGCTATTACAGAGATCACCCGGGAGACGACGAATGGAGCTAATATTTGGCGGAGAAGAAGGAAGAGCGGAGAATCTTTCAGACCTTATGGAAAAGGCGGCTGCAGCCACCCTTGCTCGTGAAGGCGTCCCGACCGAGGATGTTGAAATCAGCATTACCTTCGTCGATGATGAGGAAATCAGGGAATTAAACGCCCAGTACCGTGACATTGATAAGGTTACGGATGTTTTGTCGTTCCCGCAGTTTGAGAGTACAGATGATCTGCCGGAAGAAGGAGAAATTATCCTTGGTGATGTGGTGCTAAACGTGGAACAGGCCAAGAGGCAGACGGAGGAATACGGCCACAGTGAAGATCGGGAAATAATATATCTCTTCGTCCACAGCCTGTTGCATTTGCTGGGCTACGACCACATGGAGGAAGATGAAAGGGCTGAAATGCGGGGAGCCGAAGAGGAAATAATGAATGAGCTGGGGCTCCCGCGCTGAATATATGCAAAGGAATGGGAATTCAATGGACAACAAAGAATTATACAAAAGAGCCGCACAGGCATTAATTAACGCATACGCTCCATATTCAGGTTTTAAAGTAGGGGCGGCAGTGCTGACTAAAAGCGGCGAAGTATTCACCGGCGTAAATATTGAAAATTCCAGCTATCCTGCGGGAATATGCGCCGAGCGCAGCGCCATGAGCGCGGCCATTGGCGCAGGCCATAGGGAATTTCAGGCAATAGCTGTGTGCTCCCAGGAGGGAAGTGCATGGCCCTGCGGAGTGTGCAGACAGTTCATGTATGAGTTTTCACCGGAAATGACGGTAATCAGCGGGGAAGATGCAGAGCATATAGAAGCCTACACACTTAACGAATTATTACCAAAGGGATTTAGATTATGAGCAACAACTTTAAAAGCGGATTCATAGGAATAATAGGAAGGCCAAACGTGGGCAAGTCAACTCTTCTCAACGCTATTTTAGGTGAGAAGATTGCAATTACCACCGATAAGCCCCAGACAACAAGAAACAGCATACGAGGTATCTACACAGATGATGAGGTGCAGATGGTCTTCATTGACACGCCGGGTATTCACAAGCCGAGAAACAAGCTGGGAGAATACATGACAGGCAGCGCCTTTGGAACATTGGAAGAAGTAGACGTAATACTATTTCTTGTTGATGACGAACTATCAAGTGGCCCGGGAGACAAGTTCATTGTTGAGCAGTTAAAGGATGTAAAGACTCCAAAGTACCTGATTATCAACAAAATCGATACCTTCGGCCCGGACAAGTACAAACAGATTTTCGACGAGTATACCCAGCTGGGCATTTTCCAGGGTATCATCGGAATATCCGCAAAAAAGAAAACTAATATAGATGATGTAATTGAAGCGGCCAAGAGTCATATGGAGGAAGGCCCGGCCTACTTCCCTGAGGACATGGTGACGGACAATCCGGTAAGATTCCTGGTCAGTGAAATAGTCAGGGAAAAGCTCCTTCTCTATCTGAAGGAGGAGGTGCCTCACGGAATTGCCGTGGAGGTTGAAGATTTCAGAGAAGGGCCGAAGCTCACTGAAATCAGCGTGTGCATTTACTGTGAGAAAAAGTCCCACAAGGGTATTATAATTGGCAAGGAAGGCCACACTTTGAAGGGTGTGGGAATGTCTGCCCGCAAGGAAATAGAGGCTCTGCTGGGATGCAGGGTGGATCTTAGGACCTGGGTGAAAATAAGGGAAAACTGGCGGGATTCCGACATTGCCCTGTCCAATTTCGGATATCATGAGTAAGAAAAATGTTTACTGAATCTGAAGGAATAGTTTTAAGACAGACAAAGATAGCCGGCGGCAGGAGGATGATATACATTTTCACGAAGAAATTCGGGAAGATCAGCGCCGGCACTCAGCTTAACGAACGGGGAAGAGGCAAGCAGGCCCTGGCCGTTCGTCCTTTCACGTATTCCAACTTTCAGTTTTTCAAAAAAGGCGATTATATTAATATAAACAGCGCCGAGACCATTCGCAGTTTCTATCATATTGGAGAGGACGTTGACAAATACATGAATGCGTCCTACGCCCTGGAGCTTACGGACAAGCTGGTGGCAGACGACGAGCCGGCACCGGGACTTTTCAATTTAACCGTTGATCTGCTCAGTGAAATGGAGGCCAGGGAGAAGAAATTCGAGACTCTGCTCCTCGGATATGAGGTAAAGGCCTTAAAGCAGGTGGGGATCCTCCCGGAGCTTGAAATATGCACAAGATGCGGCGAGGAAAAGCAGCCCGCCTTCTTCAGTATAAAGGACGGGGGAATAATATGTGGAGATTGTCTTAAGGCGACCAATGATTCGTTGATTTATCCATTTGATTTTGGTATCATAAATGTATTGAAGTTTTATCTTTCCCATCCTCTGGAGAGTCTTAAAAATCTGGCTCTCGAAGACGATGTGGCAAAGAGGACTCTGAAGATGATGACTGAGCATGCGAAGTATCATCTGGACTTTGGAGAATTAAAAAGTGAAGCTTTTATAACCGGATAAGTAAGGAGGTAAACCAATGGAAGTAACACTGGAAAAAATTGAACTGGTAAAAGATAGGACCGGCGTAAGTTACAAAGAGGCAAAGGACGCCTTGGAAGCTGCAGATGGCAGCGTTGTGGATGCGATAATAAACATTGAAGAGACTCTGGATGCAAAAGGCTCAAAGTCAATTAGCGAACAGAGCGGTGCCATAGCCGATCAGATAAAAGAGCTGGTCAACAAGGGCAACGTTTCAAGAATTGTCGTTAAGAAGACGGACGGAGAAGTGCTCCTCAATCTGCCTGTTACAGCAGGTATTATTGCAACAGTACTGGCACCGGGCGGCATTCTCATCAGCGCCATTGCAGCATTCGGGTTTAAGTGCACGGTAGAGGTCGTAAAAACTGACGGCACAATTATAGATGTTAGCGACAGAGCAAACGACGCATTTGACAAAGCAAGAGAAAAGGGAACCGACATTTTCGAAACAGCAAAGGAAAAGAGTCAGGATATAAAGGACAAGGTTCAGGACAGCGACACCTTCGAAAAGGTAAAGGACAAGGCCGAAGAAATGAAGGACAAAGTCCAGGGCAGCGACACCTTTGAGAAAATGAAGGACAAGGCTGAGGACGTTATGGACAAAGCCGGTGATGTAAAGGATATGGCAGCCGAAAAGGCGAGCATGTTCAAGAAGGAAGGCGAAGATGAAGCCGAAAAGATGGCTGATGAATTCGCTAAAGACTTTGAAGAAATGGAAGAGGTAGAAGGCGAATATGAAGACTAGCGATGTAACTATGGAAAAAATCGTAGCTCTCGCAAAGAACCGGGGTTTTATATTTCCCGGTTCTGAAATATACGGGGGCCTTGCAAACACCTGGGATTACGGTCCTGTAGGCGTTGAATTCAAAAACAACGTAAAGAAGGCATGGTGGAAGAAATTCGTACAGGAATGCAAGTACAACGTAGGACTTGATGCGGCAATTCTCATGAACCCACAGACATGGGTAGCCTCCGGTCACGTTGGGGGATTCTCGGATCCTTTAATTGACTGCAAGGCATGTAAAGAAAGATTCCGCGCCGACAAGCTTATTGAAGACCATATGCAGGAGTCCGGAGAGGAAGTCCAGGTAGTGGACGGCTGGACAAACGAGCAGATGGAAGATTACATCAAAGAGCACAAGGTTGCATGTCCTTCCTGCGGCAAGAGCGATTTTACTTCCATCAGACAGTTCAACCTGATGTTTAAGACATTCCAGGGTGTAACGGAAGACGCAAAGGCTGAAATATTCCTTCGTCCTGAGACGGCCCAGGGTATTTTTGTAAACTTCATGAATGTACAGAGGACTTCAAGAAAGAAGATTCCTTTCGGTATAGCTCAGATTGGTAAGTCCTTCAGAAATGAGATTACTCCGGGTAACTTTACATTCAGAACGAGAGAATTTGAGCAGATGGAACTTGAATTC
>DFGY01000045.1 GCA_002372505.1 Firmicutes bacterium UBA3738 | reverse complement strand
CATTTGTCATCTCTTTTGTTTTTATTTATAATGTAGCGTATCATGAAGAATTTACACGTTAGTCAGAGGGATTTAATAGCCATACTCGCTTTGCTCATTATGATTGCGATGTGCACTCTTTTGCTAATCAGCGGAAGGTCCCTGGGCTACGGCGTTGACATTCCCACGGAGACTCTGCGGGCTGAGCTGACAAACAAAGCAGAGCTCCACGAGGAAAATATTAAGTCCGAGCACGAAGGCCTGATCTACGGCGAGAAAGTAGAAAAGCAGCGCAAGGCTGCCGAAGCGAAGCGTAAGGCCGAAGAAGCAAAGAAAGCCGAAGAGGAGCGCCTTAAAAACGAGGAAGTCCTCAAGCAGATAAAGTCTCTGGACTACGTCCCGGCAGTAGCCGATAAAATCGAAAACTCCGAAGAATATAAAAGGGTCCAGGGCGAGTTTGAGTGGAATGGCCCGGTGCTGAACAGCAGCAACGGCACCATTACCGGCCCCAACGGAAAGGAAACCTACTACAACCTACCCATGGGCGGCGTAGTGGCAATAATGCGGGGCATGGGAAACCGGGATAAATACTGGGTCCGCTCCGACGGTTGCAAAATGCTAGGTAACTACATAATGGTAGCCGCAAACCTGAGAGTCCACGACCGGGGCAGCATAGTTAAATGCAGCCGTGGCTACGCCATAGTCTGCGACACGGGAGGCTTCGCCCGTTACAACCCCAGACAATTGGATTTAGCAGTCAATTGGTAAGGCATTAGTTCAAACAAATAAGAGAAAACAGATATGAATAGTAATGTTATGGAAAAGTTTAATTTAAAAACCGATGCGGGAAACCTGATTCCCTGCGAAGCAATTATTCCAAAGGAACCTACTGCAATAGTCATAGTTACCCACGGCTTTGGCAGTTGCAAGGAAAGCCCCACGGCGCAGATGATGCTCAAAGAGCTACCTGAGGCAGGCTTCGGCGCCATTGCCTACGACCTTCCCGCCCACGGCACATCCGGCGCGGAAAACGAAGAGCTTTCCCTGGCCCTATGCGTTAAATACATGAAGACTGTGGAAGAGTATCTGATTTCGGAATACCTATTCCCTAGAATATATTACTTCTCATCCAGCTTCGGCGCCTACACCAATCTTACTTATCTGAGCCGGGAGTCACACACCGGCGATAAGAGTTTTCTCCGCAGCGCCGCTGTGAACATGCCCGAGCTCTTCGACAGAACCGCAAACCCTGCGGATGCAGAGCTGCTGGAAAAGCAAGGCTACCTCACTATAGAAGAAGGTGGCCCGGCTCCCGTTAAGGTACCCTTGAGATTCTTTGAGGAGCTGGAGCAGAACAATCTCTTTGATGTTATCCCGGAGCCCATCTCATCTACGCCCCAATTTGACGGAATGGAATTTATGATGGTCCACGGCGAAAAGGATATGGTCATAGACCCGGCAAAGGCCCGGCTCTTCGCAGAAAAAAAGAGCATCCCCTTAGAGATGCTCCAAAATGAAGATCATACTTTGTCCACCAATCCGGAAACTCCTCTTGTGGTAGCCAAGTTGGCCAGGGATTTTTTCACGGACTAGTTGCTTTCAAAACCGGCTACTCCGGATATTAGCTGCCGCTCGTAACGATGTAGGGCTGCAGTGCCTCAGCAACCTGAGATCTGGGCATAGTCTGGAGAACTATTTTTCCAGGGCCCGACACTACTGTATTAAAGAATCCTTCACCGCCAAGGAGCTTGTTTTTCATGCCCTGGACACTTCTAATGTCTATGGAGCAGGAAGCATCCATCATTGCAAGGTGTCCGGAAGACAGTACCTTCTTGTCGCCGGCAGCGATTTCGTATTCTACGATCGAGCCGTCGATTTCGAGGAATACCATTCCGTTACCTTCCAGCTTGTTCATGATGAAACCTTCACCGCCGAAGACTCCCGTTCCGATTTTCTTCTGGAAGAAGACCGACATATCTACTCCGCTTGTGCGGGCTAAGAATGCCGACTTCTGAATGACAATCGGTTTGTCCGGCGTAATCTGTACAGCAATAATCTTTCCCGGGAATGAAGAGGCAAATGCAATTTCGCCTGCCTTCTTCGCAACGTAGCGATTCATGAACAGATGCTCTCCGGAGAACATTCTGCCCAGCACTTTTCCTGCACCGCCGCCTTCTGTTGTCATTTCAATTGCGTCGTCCATCCAGGACATAGCACCGCTCTCGCAAATCATTTCTTCCCCTACCTCTAATCTGCATATTACAGCCGGCAGGTTTTCGCCAATTATTTTGTATTGCATATTTCGCCTCCTTTTTTGTTTATTATCTTCTTTAATTATACTCTAAATTAAGCAAATTGTCTTTTACTTTTTATTCATCCATAGGATTGAAGCCTTCGCCGTATACCTCCCTGGAATCGGTAATTACCAGGAATGCCTCCGGGTCTATTTCTCTTACTATGCGTTTTATTTTATAAAGTTCACGGGTGGCGCAGGCGCACATGACCATGTTGCGCTCGATTCTCGTAAACGATCCTTCCGATTTTATAAACGTGGAGCCACGGTCCAGCTCTTCATTTATTGTTTCGGCAATCTGATAAGGGCTCTTTGTCATAACAAAGGCAACCTTGCCGATGTTAGCACCTACCATGATTCTGTCCATAACCAGACCTGTCATAAGGACGCTTATTATTCCGTAGAGGACGGCGTCAATATTCTTGAAGAAATATGCTCCAGCTAAAATGATGATTCCGTCTACAATCTGAGTGGCCAGACCAACGCTGAAATGTGGTCTCAGCTTATTAATGGTCATTATTACAAAGTCAGTTCCTCCTGTGGAAGAGCTTCGCATGAATATCATGGCAAAGGCGGCACCTCCCAGCATTCCGTTAAAGATCGCCGCAAGGAGGGGTGAACCTTCGTACACCGGGATTAAAGGCGGCGCAATCAGGTCAAGAAGTACTGACGTGATGATAAGAGACTTAATGGAATTAAGAAGGAACCTACGCCCCAGGAATTTGTAGCAGAGCACCACCAATGGAATGTTTATTATCATTACCACAATACCCATCTTCCATCCGAACAGATGGTATGTAATGAGGGCTATACCGTTAACCCCGGCAGTGGCAAATCCGGCAGGGGCGGCAAATACCTGAACACTTACGGCCATAAGTATTCCCGCTACAATATCCACACCTATATCTTCTACTAACGTTTTTATAAATTTGCTTTTTTCCATTCACTTTTCCCTTTAAATAACTTTCCCTACAAAATAAAATACAATATCGCTCACACTCATTTTACAATACTTATCTGACATAATCGAGCAGACTTTTGTGAACCACATCTCTGGGCTCAAAGTGGAACAGCTGGCAGTAAAGCTGCAGAATGGGACCCATGGCTATTACGGATATGACCGTACCGATTCCAACTGGGCCGCCTAAAACCCAGCCGATCAGAAACACAGTTATGAGCATGACCGCCTGCACCGCTCCTATGGGAATCTTCCTGACCCGCCTGCCCAGTCCTACCAGCAGAGTGTCTCTTGGGCCCATTCCCTGACCCGCCGACATACACAGATACATGGCGTAGCCCATAATGAAAAGGCACACAATGTAAATACCGATTCGCCCCACCAGACTGTCAACCTTAGGCAACAGGTCCAGCCAGGTGAAAAAATCCACAAACACCCCTACCAGCAAGGCATCGAGAATCATACCAAGTCCTATTTTCTCCTTCAGGAGAACGTCTATTACAAACAAAGTAATACTGATTGTGATAATAACCTGCCCGAAACTTAACGGACAATGAAGCGAAATACCCTTAGCCAGTATCTCCCATGGCGCCAGCCCCAGCCTGATTTCCACAAGACAATAGGTAGCCATCGCATAAATAGCCAGACCAAAAGTATATCTGATACATTGCCTAAAATCCTGAACGCCAATATTCATACAAATATACTACCATAAAGCGTTTCACGGGGACAGGCTTTTTGTTTCGCAGGTGACAGGGGGACGGTTCTC
>DFGY01000010.1 GCA_002372505.1 Firmicutes bacterium UBA3738 | reverse complement strand
CGGAGACGACGACCAGTGCATCTATCAGTGGCGCGGCGCGGACATTACTAATATCCTGAATTTCGAGCGGGACTTCCCGGGAGCAAACGTGGTAAAGCTGGAACAGAATTACCGATCTACCGGAAACATTCTGGCGGCGGCTCACAGCGTCATTGAGAACAACCACCAGCGAAAGGCGAAGAAGCTTTGGACCCAGTCTGAAGAGGGTCGCAAGATCACTTACCGCAGGGCGGACAACGAAAAGGAAGAAGCAATGTAC
Organism: Firmicutes bacterium UBA3738; assembly: GCA_002372505.1. Lineage (GTDB taxonomy): Bacteria > Bacillota > Clostridia > Peptostreptococcales > Anaerovoracaceae > UBA3738. The sequence continues at coordinate 14,315 of DFGY01000010.1, read as the reverse complement.
ATCGCCCAGGAGGTAGACAGGCTCAAGGGACCGGGGCAGAAGTATTCCGACTTTGCAGTGCTTTACAGGACAAACGCCCAGTCCAGAACCTTTGAAGAAGCCTTCTCCCAGAGGGATATTCCATACAAGGTTGTGGGCGGCGTCAGATATTACGACAGAAAGGAAATCAAGGACCTGGTGGCCTACATGAGGCTGGTATTGAACCCTCAGGACGACCTGGCCCTTACGAGAATTATAAACGAACCCAAGCGGGGCATTGGCAACACAACCGTGGCAAAGCTCACTGCTCTGGCGGCGGCAAATGGCACGAGTCTCTTTGAGACCATCAGCGACGAAAGCGTCCTTGGCGGCATTTCCGCAAAGGCCAGAAGCGGCATCAAAGGCCTGACTGAGTGCATCGCTCATTACCATGAAGAAATGGAAAACCTGAAGGTTTCCAATATTTATGACGGCATGTTGACGGCTACGGGCTACATGAAGGCTCTTGAAGATGCGGAGAACGCCGAGGCGGATATGAGGCTTGAGAACTTAATGGAATTCAAGTCGGTAATTTACGATTATGAAGAGGAAGGGGAGCTGAGTCTGGCGGAATTCCTTGAGAAAATCGCACTCATTTCCGATGTGGACAATCATGACCCCAGTGCTGATGCAGTGGTCCTCATGACCCTTCACAGTGCCAAGGGACTGGAATTCCCATACGTGTTCATGCCGGGAATGGAAGACGGTCTCTTCCCGGGCTGGCGTTCTCTGGACGACACGGCCAAGCTGGAAGAAGAGCGCAGACTCTGCTACGTAGGCATGACCCGGGCCATGGAAAGGCTGTGGCTCACAAGTGCTTCCTACAGGGTAATGTACGGTAACGGCAGCTACACCAGGGAGTCCATTTTCATGCGCGAGCTGGATCCGAAGCTGCTGGAAGGTGACGGCGTATTCGAGGCCAGGACCGAAGTCAGATTCGGCGAGAGCAAGAGCTTTGACGGCTATTCCAAGCCGGATCCCTACAGGCCTTTCGACAAGCTGGCTCAGGCCAAGCGGGAAGTCAAAAAGAAGAAGGACCCAGTCAGCGTGGCAGCCGGCGACAAGGTCAAGCACGACAAGTTCGGCGAAGGCCTGGTCATTAGCGTAAAAGGAAATATTGTGGAAGTGGCCTTTGACGGTGCGGGAATAAAGAAGCTTGCAGCCGACGTGGCGCCACTAGAAAAGTTGTAAGCAAGACCGGGATATTTTTGATGTGTATAGTAAATAATTGCCGTTTGATTACGGCCGGGCGGTAAAATGGAAAATAAAAAAGAGAGAATGAAGGAACTGGTCGCTGTACTGAGTAAGGCGGCAGCAGCATATTACCGGGACAGCGAAGAAATCATGTCAAACTATGAGTACGACAGCCTTTACGATGAGCTCTCGGCTCTCGAGGCGGAGACGGGCATCGTCCTGTCCGGCAGCCCGACTCAGCAGGTTGGATATGAGACTCTTTCCGAGCTTCCCAAGGAAGCCCACCCGAGCAAAATGCTTTCCCTTGACAAAACCAAGGAAGCATCAGAGCTAAAGGGCTGGCTGGGAGATAAGGAGGGTCTTCTCTCCTGGAAGCTGGATGGACTCACGGTTGTACTCACTTATGAGAATGGTGAGCTGGCAAAGGCCGTGACCCGTGGCAATGGTGAAATAGGCGAAGTCATTACAAACAACGCCCGTGTTTTCGCCAACCTTCCTGCAAGGATACCCTGCAAGGATCAGGTGATCCTCAGAGGAGAGGCCACCATCAGCTACTCGGAATTTAACAGGATAAACGAAGAAATTCCCGACGCCGAGGCCAAGTACAAGAACCCGAGAAATCTTTGCAGCGGCTCCGTGAGACAGCTGAACAACGAAATCACAGCCCAGAGGAATGTGCACTTTACTGCATTCTCCCTGGCCGCAGATCCGGAGGGACACGCCTTCCGGGAAGAGCAGTTTAAGTGGATGGCGGCCCAGGGCTTCGATGTTGTGGAATACAGGAAAGTAACGGCTGAGAATATTGAAGAGGCCATAGATTATTTCGCCGGAGCCATAGAGGGAAAGGACGAGCCTTCCGACGGACTGGTGCTGATTTTTGACGACATAGAATACGGCCGCTCACTGGGAGTGACGGCCAAATTCCCCAGAGATGCCATTGCATTTAAGTGGCGTGATGAAATAAAGGAGACCGTGCTCAAGGAAATAGAATGGAGCCCATCGAGGACGGGACTTATAAATCCTATCGCCATCTTCGACCCGGTTGAGCTGGAAGGAACCACCGTGAGCCGGGCTTCCCTGCACAACGTCAGCATTATGGAAGATTTGAAGCTGGGCATCGGTGACACGGTGACGGTATACAAGGCCAACATGATTATTCCCCAGATTGCCGAGAATCTGACGGGCAGCGGTAACGTTCAGCTACCGGAAGCTTGCCCGGCATGCGGCATGCCGGCCCGGGTCAAGCAGGATGGCGACGTTAAGGTTTTGGTTTGCGATAATTCTGCCTGCCCGGCCAAGAGGACGAAGTCCTTCTCACTTTTCGTCAGCCGGGATGCCCTGAATATTGAGGGGCTCTCCGAGCAAACCATCGATAAACTTTCCGGAGCGGGATTCATAAAGGAAGAGGCGGATTTTTTCAAACTTGAAAGGTATCACGACGAGATTGCCGCCATGGAAGGCATGGGTGAAAAGTCCTACGAGAATCTCATTGCCGCCGTGAACAAGGCAAGGCTCACGACGCCGGCCCGCCTGCTTTATTCCCTTGGCATTCCCGGAATAGGCAGCGCCAACGCCGGAATGATTTCCAGACACTGCAAGGGAGACTGGGAGAAAATCATTTCCCTTACCAAGGAGGAACTCATGGAAATCGACGGAGTAGGGGAAGTGCTGGCAGGTGCATTTGTTTCATTCTTCGGAAGTGAGGATAGCCGCGCCAGAGTTCGGCGCATTGTAGAAGAGATTACATTCGAGGAGGCCGGGGAGATGGCAGAGCAGGACATGGCAGGCATGACCTTTGTAATTACCGGATCCCTGGAGCACTTTGGCAACCGGAAGGAGCTTCAGAAAATAATCGAAGATCGGGGCGGCAAGGTGGCCGGTTCAGTCAGCGCCAAGACCACAGCCCTTATAAACAACGACGCCACTTCTTCCTCATCGAAAAATAAAAAGGCGAATGAGCTGGGGATTCCCATTGTTACGGAAGAGGAATTTTGCCGGGAACACGGCATCAGCGTTTAATTGTATTGTACACATTACTGTCCTAAGCATGGGCGCGGAAATGTGATATGCTTATAATGTGAAATGTATCTGAGTATTGGCTGATGCGTAGCACATATGAATTGAAAAAAGACATATATTGTTTGCGATGATATTGTCCAAAAAAGGATCGGGAAGGAAAATAAAATGAGCAAATTACCAATTGGGAAACTTGATAGTGATTTGTTGAAAGCCATTGTTTTCGACAAGCTTACATACAGAAGAGACGAGGTAATCGTAAGGCCGGGCATTGGCGAGGACTGCGCCGTCATGGATTACGGCGAGTATGAATGCGTCCTTTCCACGGACCCTATTACCGCATCTATTGAGGACATCGGTCATCTGGCCATTCACGTTTCCTGCAACGACATTGCTTCAAACGGAATAGAGCCTGTAGGACTCATGCTGGCAGCCCTTCTTCCCGAAGGCACAACGGCGGAGCAAATCGAAGTCATGATGGAGCAGGCCGGACGCGCCAGCGAGGAAATCGGAGTTGAAATCATCGGCGGCCACACTGAGATCACCCGGGCGGTGAACCAGCCCATTCTCGTTTCCACGGCCATCGGCAGAGCGGTTAAAGGATATTCTCAGAGCGCAACGGACATGCGCGAGGGAGATGTGATAATTATTACGAAGAACGCCGGAATAGAAGGCACGGGAATTATCGCCGGGGAGCGGGACCTTTCCGCGGTGCTGAGCCCTGAGGAAATCGCTGAAGCCAAGGCTATGATCAATCAGGTCAGCGTTGTGAATGACGGCATTATCGCAGGCAGCGTAGGTACTCACGGCATGCACGACGTTACGGAAGGCGGTATCCTGGGCGGTGTCTGGGAAATGTGCACCATTAGCGGCCTGGGCGCCAGCATTGACGAAAGCGCCATTCCCGTCAGTCCTATTACGAAGAAAATCTGCGAATACCTGGATCTTAATTATCTCAGGCTCATATCCAGCGGCAGCATGATGATTGCCTGCGCAGCGGAAAAGAAGGACGAGATGATTAAGAAGCTTGAGGTGGCAGGAATAAAGGCTACCTGCATCGGCACCGTGGAGAGCAAGGAGCACGGAGTGAGGTTTACCGATGGGAGGGAAATAGATCCCCCCAGCGCAGACGAGATATATAAAGCGGTGTAATGAAGAAAATACTTGTTAGTCAATGTCTATATGGCGGGTGTGCTGTCAGGTATGATGGTAAGGAGAAGGCTTGCGTTCATCCGACTTTCCTAAGGTGGAAGGAAGAGGGCAGGCTTGTTCCTGTGTGCCCTGAGGTCTTCGGCGGACTTTCCGTACCCAGGCCTCCGGCGGAGAGAGTCGGTGATAAAGTGATAAATGCGGAGGGCAACGATGTGACGGATGCATATATTCGCGGCGCCCGTGAGGCAGTTCGTCTGGCAAAGGAACATGACGTCGCCTTTGCCATTATGAAAGAAGGCAGTCCATCCTGCGGCTCAAAGCGGGTATATGACGGTACATTTACGGGCAATAAAGTATCCGGCCGAGGTCTGGCAGTGGAAATGCTGGAGGAAGCCGGGATAAAAGTGATTAGCGAAGAGGAGATTAAATAAAATAGCGGCTGCGCGGGGTTGTGCGCGGCCGCTGTTTTATTTGCGAATCGAATTCTCGATTAAAATTTATTTTCCGCCGTAGATGGATGACAGGTCAACCTGTTTGTTGAAGGAGTTTTCTTCCGTCGGGAAGGAACCGTCCTGTGTCTCTTTGTGGAATTCGTTCAGCGCGTCTACCATTACCTTGCGGACTTCGGCGTAGAATTTTGCATGCTTCGGTTTGAAGTCGCCGTACATTCCCAGCATATCCTGAGTTACCTGCACCTGGCAGTCAACGCCCGGGCCGGCACCGATTCCCATAATAGGAATGCTTACAGCCTTACTTACTGCCTCGCCTACAACAGTTGGTACGCATTCCAGGACGATACCGAAGCAGCCGGCTTCTTCCAGAGCCTTGGCGTCATCGATGAGCTTCTTTGCAGATTCCGGTGTGCCGCCCTGAACCTTGAAGCCGCCCAGTGATGAAGTGGTCTGAGGTGTGAGGCCGATGTGACCGCAAACGGGAACGCCGGCTTTAACGATGGCCTTGATAGTCTCTGCGTAGTCTGCTCCGCCTTCCAGTTTGATGGCGTCGCAGCCTGTTTCCTTCATGAGGCGGGAGCAGTTTCTGATGGCCTGCTCGATGCTCTCGTTGTAGCTGCCGAAAGGCATGTCTCCGATGATGAAGGTGTCGGGCGCGCCCTTTACAACAGGTCTCGTGTGGTGGATCATGTCTTCCATAGTTACTGCAGTTGTGCCTGCGTAGCCCAGCATGATCATTCCCAGTGAGTCGCCCACGAGAATAACCTCAGTCTCACTGTCGTTGATGATGGAAGCCATAGTGTAATCGTAAGCAGTAACGTACGTAAATTTTTTCCCTTCCTCTTTGTATTTCTTAAAGTCGAGAATGGACATTTTCTTTTTTGCCATTTTAATATATCTCCTTTCAAGTAAGTGAATAAGTGTGTTTCTTTAATTATATGAATCTGGGGTGAAATGTAAACCGAAAAATACCTCATGCCACCGATACTTTTTACTCATAGCCGAAGGGTTACAATATCTGTACTAGAATGATGGAGGAGATAGCTTTCAGCGCCTTTTTTTCAAAAAATAAGTCATTTAGGACAACTCTGCGCAGAACAGCATACATAAACTATTATCATTACCACAACATGGATATTATAAAGAAGAAAATGTTTGACATATAAACACTGAGTTCTCTATAGTAAATAATTTTGCTCGAATGATAAAAAAGTAATTTGAGAAAACGTAAAAGTTGTCCTAATAGGAGCATTTTTTTGAGATTTAGCGCTGAAAATGGCAAGCATAAGTCTATGCGACGGTGTCGAACCAAGTGAAACAAAAAGCCTGTCCCCGTGAAACGCTATGAAGGATTGTTCATAGTAGATGGATTTTTATTATCTTTACTTTAACATTGGGCGGGAGTATGTTAAAACTATAGTAAACATTCAAGCAATTATTTTTATATTCTATTAGGAGGTTACTAAAAAATGGATGTGAAAATCACAAGGACAATGACACCGATGGCGAAGCCCCTGGAGCAGGAGGCTGCAGGAACCCTGGGCTTCGGCAACTATTTTTCGGATCATATGTTCATCATGAATTATTCGCCGGATAAGGGTTGGCACGATGCGGAGATTAAGCCCCTGGAGGATCTTAGATTCCACCCGGCGGCAATGGGTCTTCATTATGGTCAGGAGATATTCGAAGGTATGAAATCTTACAGGACCAAGGATGACCGCATGCTGCTCTTCAGACCTTACGATAATGCCAAGAGATGGAACAATTCCTGCGACCGTATGTGCATGCCACCTATGGACGAGGAGATGTTCGTGGAATCCATTAAGATAATCGTGGACATGGACCGCGACTGGGCGCCTCACGCTGAAGGGACTTCTCTGGTGCTGAGACCTGCAATGGTGGCAACCACACCGAGCCTGGGAGTTCATCCATCGGACGAATATGTCTTCTTTATTATCACTTCACCTTCGGGTGCATATTATCCGGAAGGAATCAACCCGGTAAGCATTTACGTGGAGGACGAATACATTAGAGCGGCGAAGGGCGGAATGGGCTATGCCAAGACCGGCGGCAACTACGCCGGAAGCCTGAAGGCTGCCAAGATCGCTGAGGAAAAGGGATTCACCCAGGTCCTCTGGCTGGATGGAATCGAAAAGAAATATGTTGAAGAAGTTGGCTCCATGAACATGATGTTCGTAATCGATGGAACCATCATTACCGCTCCTCTGGACGGCACGATTCTTCCGGGAGTAACCCGCTCTTCGGTAATTCAGCTGGCTACGGACAAAGGCTGGAAGGTAGAAGAAAGAAAACTTTCCATAGACGAAATCTGCGAAGCTTTTGACGCCGGCAAGCTGGACGAAGCCTTCGGAACGGGGACGGCGGCAGTTGTATCACCGGTTGGAAAACTTCAGTACAAGGACAAGGAAATGATTATAAACGATTTCAAGACAGGCCCCATGGCCAAGGAACTTTACGATTCGCTCCTGGCAATCCAGGTGGGTGACGCAGAAGATCCTTACGGCTGGGTCGTGGAAGTGTGAGTCTGAAAGGGGTGAAAACAGATGTCAAACGAAAACAATAATCAATTTCAATCTACCTTTGGTTTCATAATGGCGGCTGTGGGATCTGCAGTCGGCGTAGGAAACCTGTGGGGCTTCCCATACAAGATGGGAGCAAACGGCGGATTCGCCTTCCTACTTTGCTACATTGTACTCGTTGCAGTGGCCGGGTTCGTAATTATGACCGGCGAGCTGACAATCGGTAGAAAGACAGGTAGAGGCGTACTTGCCAATTACAGGGCTACAGGAAAGAATAATGCTTTCATAGGTTACTTTGCAATAATATCAATCGTATTGCTAGGCGGATTTTGCGTAACGCTGACAGCTTACTGCATGAAATACTTCGTCGCCAATATTGGCACGCTGTTTCACGCCAGCTGGGGAGTAAATGGTGCAGAACCAATGGAATACTGGAATGGATTCCTGCAGAGTGGTGGTGAAGCGGCTATATACTCATTAATCAGTGGGTTACTTACGATGGTAATACTGTTTAAAGGAGTTGCCGGAATCGAGAAATTCTGTAAGGTGGCAATGCCTGCACTGGTAATAATGCTTGCAATAGTAATTGTAAAATCTGTAAGCCTTCCCGGTGCGTCTGCAGGTCTTGCATTTATGTTTAAGCCGGACTGGAGCGTGTTCGCAGGCAAGGGATTCATAACAGTTCTTGCTAAGGCAGGAAGCCAGGCGTTCTTCTCCCTGTCACTCGCCATGGCCATCATGGTAACCTATGGTGCATACATGGGTAAGAAGGAGAACATAGAGAGAAACGCAATGGTTGTATGTATCTCCGATACAGTGGTTGCTCTCATGGCAGGCTGCGCAATTTTCCCGGCTGTATTCGCATTCGGACACGAACCTACAGGTGGAACAGCGCTCCTCTTCGGAACCCTTCAGGGCGTATTTAACGAGATGGGAACGGTAGGACCAATCTTCGGAGCGATACTTTACCTACTGGTAGTAATAGCTGAGTTAACTTCACTGGTTTCCATATTCGAGGCGCCCATAGCATTCCTCAAGGATGCTTATGAGGAAAGAGGAAAGACAGTGAGCAGAGCGAAACTGGTAATAATCGTTACGGTAATAGATACTTTAATTGGTATACTGGTAGCTTTCGATGCGCTGGGCCAGGGAGGACTGTTCCAGCCGCTGGGATTCTGCTGGCTAGACTTTCTGGATCTTCTTTCAGAAGGATTGCTCATGCCTATTGGTGCATTTGCTATGAGTATAGTCCTTGGCTGGAAACTTGGCGAGAAGTGGATGGCGGACGAAATCGAGCAAGAAGGCAATGTGTGGAAATCAAAGAAATTCACCATGTTCTGCATGAAGTTCGTGGCACCGGTATTCACACTCTTCATACTGGCAGGACAAATATCCAGCTTCTTCGGCCTCGGCTGGTTCGACTGATGCTTGATTGATAAATCGTTTCACGGGGACAGGCTTTTTGTTACGCCTGTCCTCTTTTATATTGTGTTTTGGATATTGAGCATTTAATATTTAATTAAAAGCATAGCTCGCTTAATACGGGAGGTTCATCATGTCTATATATAACTACGGTATTTTGGAAGTGGTCATTGAAACCGAAAATTTCACAAGAGCTGCGGAACGCCTTCACTTGACGCCGTCAGCCATCAGTCATGCTGTGGCAAAGATTGAATCAGAGCTGGGCTTTCCCATTTTTGACCGTTCCCGGGAAGGCGTGAAGCTGAATGAAAACGGCAAAGCTATTATGCCTTATGTCCATTCTGTTCTACGTGAAAGTGAATCGCTATCCCAAAAGGCATCGAATATAGTCGGGGTCAATGAAGGTATAATTCGTGTCGGTGCATTTTATGCAGTCACCATAAACTGGCTGGTGGACGTATTCGCTGATTTTCATAAAAAGTATCCCGATATTACAATTAAATTATACGAAGGCGGGTACAAAGATGTGACAAGGTGGATAGAAAACAACATGGTAGATTTGGCAATCGTTGCCGATACTATTTCTGGGAATCTCAGCAATTTTGAGCCGCTATGCACCGACGAAGCAGTGTGCGTAGTGCCCATGGATTTCACTCCTGCGCATAAGGATTATATTACCCAAGACGATCTTGAAGATCTCCCCCTTGTTATCCAGGAGGATTACGAAGATGTAGAAACGAAAAGGATTCTGGATATTTCTCCGAAGCTCTCCAGCAACTCGAACTTTGTGATAGAAGACGATAACTGTATCATGGCAATGGTTGAGGCAGGACTTGGAGTTGCTTTTATGCACAATCTTTCCACCCGCAAAAGATTTGCCAACGTAAAAACCTATCCCTTCCATCCAACAGTTGAAAGAACCATTGGTCTTTATACTGCTCATCCCGAGTCCATTGCTCCGGCGACAGAGAAAATGCGCGAAATGATAATAAATTACGCAAAGGAATAGGCAAAAAATGTTTTCAATTACGTCATTTATGCGCAAAATGACGTAATTGAAAATTGACATGACGTAATTAAAACGATATAATCATAGCATGCTGATGCGAGCGAGAAAGACGTAATTGTTTATAAAAAGGAGTGTTTTACATGCGCAAATACGATTACGAAAATCTCTGGCAGGGTTTGCTGAAACCTGAAATAGTTTCTCTTCTTACAACGATTCATGAGTTTCGTGGAAAAGAGAGGCTATTTGTAAATGCAAAAAAAGATGTGCTCGTTCAGTTAGAGGAAATCGCAAAAATTCAAAGTACGGATGCTTCAAACAGAATCGAAGGAATATACACAACAGAGGAGCGCTTGCGGAAGTTGGTCATGAATAAGACGGCCCCGAAGAGCAGAAGCGAAAGAGAGATTGCCGGATACAGGGATGTTCTGGCGACAATCCATACGAACCATGCTTTCATTCCAGTCAAAGCTTCCTCAATACTTCAGTTGCATCGGGATCTTTACAAATTCACCGGTAGTTCTATAGGTGGTCAGTATAAAGTGGCTGATAACGAAATAGCAGAAATCGATTCAGAAGGAAACAGAACTATTCGTTTTTTACCCGTTGCTGCCTGGGAGACTGCAGAGAGTATAGATGCGCTATGCTCGGCGTACAAAAAAATGAACAACGCAGCCGATGCGGATCCTCTGCTGATTATCCCCATGTTCATTTTAGATTTTTTATGCATACATCCTTTTTCTGACGGCAACGGACGCATGAGCAGGTTGCTTACGTTATTGCTTCTGTACAATAATGGCTATGAAGTCGGGAAGTATGTAAGTATAGAAAAGATAATAAATGATAGTAAAGACAGCTATTACGAAGCACTGCAGGAAAGTTCTCAGAACTGGCATGAAGGAGAAAACTTGTATCTTCCCTTCGTGAGATATATGTTGGGGGCGATAGTAGCTGCATACAGAGAATTCGAAAGTCGCGTTGGCCTGTTGGATGATAGCGAGTCATCGAAACCGGAAGTGGTGCGCGAACTCATAAAGAGTACATTTGGGACGATTACCACTAGTGAAATTATGAGAGCATATCCGGATATAAGTCACACCACAGTTCAGCGGGCGCTTAAGGATTTACAGGATAAAGGAGAGATAATTAAGATAGGTGGAGGGAGATACACCTCATATGTTTGGAACAGGGAGAGAGAAGAATGATAACAGGAGAATTGAAAAACAAAGTTGATGCAATTTGGGATGTTTTTTGGGCAGGCGGACTTACCAATCCTCTGGATGTAATTGAACAAATAACATATTTAATATTTATACATGACCTTGATGAAGCAGATACCTTGCGAGCAAAGGAAAGTGCTATGCTGGGGCTGTCCTTTAAAAGCATTTTTAGCGACGAAGTTGAAATAGGCAATCGGAAGATTGACGGGAGCCAGCTCAAGTGGTCAATTTTTAAAGATTTTCCTGCGGAGAGGATGTACGCTGTAGTGCAGGAATGGGTATTCCCATTTATAAAGGAACTGCATGGCGATAAGGAGAGTGCGTACTCCAAGTACATGGGGGATGCAATTTTTAAAGTACCCACTCCCTTAATGCTTTCAAAAGTAGTGGATCAGCTGGATGATATATTTAAAGAAATGTCACAGGTGCAAAGTGCAGATGTGCGTGGAGATGTTTACGAGTATCTTCTCAATAAAATATCTCAGTCAGGGGTAAACGGTCAGTTTCGTACCCCAAGGCATATTATAAAAATGATGGTGGATATGGTAAGACCCGTCCCTACCGATACAATTTGCGACCCGGCATGCGGCACTTCAGGCTTCCTAATAGCGGCTGGTGAGTATCTAAAAGAAAATCACAAAAACGAAGTTCTTTTCGATAAAGAGGGAAAGGACCACTACATGAATCATATGTTTTATGGCTATGATACGGACAGAACAATGCTTCGTATCGGCGCAATGAACATGATGACACATGGAGTGGACAATCCATTTATAGAATATAGAGATAGCTTATCGGACCAGAATGCTGATAAAGATAAATACTCTTTGATTCTTGCCAATCCACCCTTTAAGGGCAGTCTCGACTACGATATTGTATCAACTGATTTGCTTAAATTATGCAAGACTAAAAAAACAGAGTTGCTGTTTCTGTCACTGTTCCTCAGGATGCTGAAAGTGGGTGGAAGGTGTGCATGTATCGTTCCCGATGGTGTATTGTTTGGCTCATCAAAAGCACATAAAGCAATCCGAAAGGAAATAGTCGAAAACAACAGGCTTGAAGCTGTAATCTCCATGCCTTCAGGCGTATTTAAACCATATGCCGGAGTGTCGACAGCCGTATTAGTATTTACAAAGACAGAGGCCGGTGGAACAGATGACGTATGGTTCTATGATATGAGGGCAGATGGCTACAGCCTTGACGATAAGCGTTCAGAAGTGTCCGAGAATGATATTCCCGACATAGTGGAACGTTTCCATAACCTTGCCGATGAAAAAGACAGGAAGCGTACGGAGCAAAGCTTCATGGTGAGCAAGGATGAAATTAAAGACAACGACTATGACCTATCAATTAATAAATATAAGGAAATAGAATACGTCCCGGTAGAGTATCCGCCGACGGAAGAAATACTTGCTAGCATTAAGAGTATTGAGAACGATATTCAAAATGAACTTGCTGAATTGGAAAAACTATTGAAGGCATAGGGGAGGATCAAGAACAAATGATTGAGATTTCTAAAACAGACTGGAAGTTGTTTCGTGAGAAAGTTCCCATATGGCAGGAACGTTATATGGAACAACTAACAAAAGAATATATAAATCTTTTAAGTTCGCCTGGTTATGCCTCGGCGCATTTCTGGGAGCTTGAAAAAAGAATAAAGAAGGATAGGAAACACCCAGGGGTAATTCTTGAAATGAGAAAATCAAACGCCGTGTGGGATATAATAGTTTTTCTAAGAGAAGATATTATTTCATGGGAAGACTTGAATGGATTTAGTCAGGAATTGATTGATGTCATTAAAGACATTGTAGATCGATGAGATTATTTACATGGATTTGGGAAGGGAATAGACTCTGAACGAAAATAGAATTCAATTGTTGGTGTTATTCGTGTTTTGACAGAACAGCCGGATATAGATGGTGCAAGAAACTACTGGAAGGTTCTAAAAAATCGATTAAAAAAAGAAGGTAGTAAGTTGGTTACGGAATGTAACCAACTGAAAAGGAGAGTAAAGATCCGTTAGTGTATTGAAGAAAGTTGAAGTAGCGACTAAAGAAAGAAGGCAATGAAACCGTGATGAATTGTCACGGGTTGAAGATGCATGCAGAAGCATCTTCAACAGAATTGACAAAAATAGAGAATCCGCAAGGTCTTGATGAGAATAAGAAAGTCGCAAAATCCGAAGGTGGCATAGCCGGAAATGCACACAAGGAAATATAAGATAAAACGGGGCAACCTGTGGTGTCTTCAAAAAATGCAACAGAACTTAGCAAGGTTGTTGCAGGTATGATAAAGTAACGTTGGTTGCTCGGAATAATAATGGAAATGATCTTTATGACATTGTGAATATAAAAAAGAAGCGAGTAAGCCGCTTAAGCCATAAGACTGTACGGTTAGAAACCGCCTCTTTATGCAGTTATTGTATGCTTGGGGGAGAATCTCTGTCAAGAAGGAATTACAGAACGGACAGGAAGGACTTTAAATGAGGTACATATGATAATAAATAACCAAGGAATGTTATTATACGGTATTGTATATAAAAGAAGCACGTACGCCAGAAGGCCCACATAAGTGAGGTTATTTCCGGGAAAAACTGCCTCTTGCAAATAGAATTATAAAGCTGGTGAAGGTTATGGTCAAGAATGAATTGATGTACGTTTTTAGAGAAATAGAAAATCGAAAAGACTTATGAAGTTTTAAATTAAGAATACGTTATTGTTTAAAGTAAATTGAGATTTGTAGGGATAAATGATGAGAGTTAAGCTGAAAGAATTAGGGACTATTATCACGGGAAACACGCCCAGTAAGAAGAATACTGAATACTGGGATTCTGATGATATTTGCTTTGTGAAGCCTGACATCATCAATGAGAATGGAATTTGCTTTATTGCTGATTCCGTCGAATATGTATCATATGCTGCAAAATCGAAAGCAAGAATAGTTGGCGAGAATGCTCTATTTGTAACTTGTATTGGAAGTATCGGAAAGATTGGAATTGCTGGAAAGGGAGAATATGCATTTAATCAGCAAATTAATGCCATTGTACCGAATGAAACGGTAAACGCTAAATACCTTGCATATGCAATTCTCCATAACAGGCCCCAGCTAACAGCAATTGCAAATGCACCAGTAGTACCTATTATTAACAAAAGCCAATTCAGCGAATTTGAGATAAATATAGAGAACGATTTAAGCAAGCAGGTTGAGATTGTTACAGTTCTCGATAGGGTAATGTCCCTAATTAACTCAAGACAGGAAGAACTCGTTGCGCTGGATGAGCTCATCAAAGCCCGAT
>DFGY01000017.1:16779-21697 GCA_002372505.1 Firmicutes bacterium UBA3738 | reverse complement strand
GCGTGGCCCATCCGGACTTTAGAGAGGATCTGATAAAGGACGCAGAGAAAATGGGAATATGGTCACGCACCAGCAAGTTATCTGTTTAAGAAGGAATTGTAAATAGCGTGGCGAGCACATTACGGAAACGACACTTGCGGAGAAATACTCCGTCAGTTGGTATTTAAAAATAAAAGAATTTAGTCTTTGAAACCCTTTTGTCTTTGTGCTAAACTATGTACTGTTGAATTTAAGGAGGACAAGAATAAATGAGAAAAGCAGCAGCACTAGTTTTAAGCATTACAATGATTATGTCATCTTTTTCCTTTGCATCGGCGGAAGATAGTCATGTGACAGATGAAACAAAAATCACAGGTGTACGTAAGGTGTTTAACATTGGTAAGAGCACCAAGGCAAAAGACGCCGTAACTATTACACATCCCGCAGGCAGGGAGTTGCTGGTTCAAAAGAAGACCAATAAAGGCTGGAAGACATATAAGACCATTCAGCTCAATGACAACGAAAAGCAAAAGGTTACAATCTGTTATCCAAAACAGTGGAAAAAGAGCACCTATTCCGAGTGGAGATTATACATCGAAAATAGTAGTGATGAGAACGAAGAGTATAATGCAGCAGAACACTCGGAAATATCGGTTAGATTTATAGTAAAAAATCTGGTAAAGCAAAAACTGAAGTCTTCGGCGGGAGTAATAATGGACGAAGATGGTTACATTATTTTTGAAAAAAAGCCTAATCAGAGAAGACACCAGGCTTCTGTCACAAAGATGATGACAGCACTTCTGAATCTTGAACATTACAAGAAAAATCAGGTGGTTAAAATATCATCCCACGCAGCAGCAAGGCTTCGCCAGAATCATCCTTTGAAAAAGGGAATGAAGTTTACCAAAGAGACGCTAATGAACGTTATGCTTCTTTCGTCTTACAATGCTTCGGCTCTCGCTCTGGCTGAAAGCAAGAGCGGCACGGAACAAAAATTTGTAAAGCACATGAATAAAAAGGCTTCACAGCTGAAGATGAAGAACACACATTACTGTAATTCACACGGCCTATATACTAAGAAGCACTATTCTTCCGCTCTGGATTCAGCCAAGCTTCTTAAAGAGTGCTTTAAATACCCGGAGTTCAGGAAAATAGTAGCAAGAAACACATATCCAATAGTCACAACGAGTGGAAAAAGAATTGCGACATCCAAGTCGACTTATTATGAAATTAAAAAGATAATCGGCCCCAACCTCTTAGGCGGAAAATCCGGCTACGCAGTTCGTGGCGGGAGCGGCAGGAATTTTGCGGGAGTCTATAAAGTTCATGGCAAGCTCTTTTACGTAGCCACACTTGGAGCTCATAGAACCCACAAAGTTACCCCGACTATGAAGTGTTGGAGTGATCATAAAATGCTGTTTAAATATATTAAAAAGTATGGAGAATAATGGCTGATAAGGAAATCAGACAAGAAAATAAAATGGGGACCATGCCCATAGGTAAGCTGCTTATAAGCATGTCTTGGCCTGCAATTATTTCCATGACAATTCAGGCCCTCTACAATATAGTGGACAGTATTTTCGTTGCTCAGACAGGTGAGAACGGACTGGCAGCTGTATCACTGATTTTCCCCGTACAGTTTCTTATGATGTCTGTGGGAATAGGTACGGCTGTGGGGGTGAATTCCCTTATAGCCAGACGCCTTGGGGCGAGAAGATTTGAAGACGCAAACAAGGCTGCGTCTCACGGGCTCATACTGGCTATAATAAACTGGATTGTTTTCGCTGTGCTGGGAGCTTTATTCTCCGGAATCTTTATGGAACTATTCTCGAAAAACCCCGAGATAGTCGGTGCCGGTACATCCTACATGCGGATAGTAACTATATTCTCATTGTTCGTAATGATGACTGTGACGGTCGAAAAAGAAATACAGGCAACAGGGAATATGCTGCTCCCAATGTTCGCATCGATAACGGGGGCGGTAGTGAATATTGCTCTGGACCCGATACTTATTTTCGGCCTCTTTGGCATGCCGGAAATGGGCGTCACCGGGGCGGCTATAGCTACGGTTATCGGCCAGGCTGCATCAGCAGCAATTAACCTTTTAATTCTATTCAAAAAGGATCATGAGGTTGAGGTGTCATTAAAGGGATTTAAGTTCGATAAAGTAATACTAAAGGATATTTACGCCGTAGGCTTTCCGGCTATAATAATGCAGGCCATCGGCTCTGTAATGCAGTTCGGTATGAACCTTATTTTAGCCAGCTTTACAACCACCGCCGTTGCGGTAATGGGTGTATACGGCAGGCTGCAGTCCTTTGTATTCATGCCCACAATAGGTATAAATCAGGGTTCAACACCCGTGTTCGGATATAACTACGGAGCCAGGAACAAAGGCCGTCTCATGAAGGCCTACAAGGTTGCTCTCATTATGGCCTTCTGCGTTATGGGCGCCGGGCTCATAGTTTTCCAACTCTTCCCCCACATGCTCCTGGCCATGTTCAACGCCACTGATGACATGTACGACATAGGAATGCAGGCCTTAAGAACTGTCAGCTGGTGCTTCCTGCCGGCAGCATTCGGTATAGTTACCGGCGGCGTGTTTGCGGCAACGGGGCACGGCTTTATTTCCCTTGTCAGCTCTCTTTTAAGGCAGCTGGTAGGAATTCTTCCCCTTGCTGTAATCCTCGGACAAATGGGCGGAGTAATGATGGTGTGGTGGTCCTTCCCCCTGGCGGAAATACTGGGGACAACATATATAGCTATTATGATGCGTAGACTATATAAAAATGAATTTATGTATCTTGATAATCCGGGAGTACAGAAATGAGTTTAAAAATCGATTCCAGATTTGTGGGAGTGTCCTAGAGACAGGTGCGCAGAAAGGTTACCTATTATTGAGAAGGATGGAGAAAAACTGGTTTACAGAGTTAACAATCTTACGACGGGAAAGACGGCGCTTTCCGATGGAATTATTCTGCTATAATATTTGCTATGAAGAGCACCATAAAAAAGTCAACCTTTAAAGCCATATACAGATTACTCGACAGGGTCAGTCCCGTTCCCTATGACTGTGGGCAGCTTTGCGGCAGTGCCTGCTGCATGAGCGAGGATACAGACCCTGATGCTTTTGGTATTTATCTTTTGCCCGGAGAGGAAAAGCTTTTCACCGGCGATGAAGACTGGCTCACCTGGAGCTGGGACATGGCGGAGGATTACGATTTCCCCGATTCCTGGCACGGAAAGGTTTACTTCATCAAGTGCAACACACCACCCGTATGCGAACGAGCAATGAGACCGCTGCAGTGCAGGACTTATCCCCTGGCTCCCCACATTGATGTAATAGAGGAAGAGGGCGAAAGGAAAGAGGTCCTCAGGCTCATACTTTCCGACATCGATGCGCCATATTCCTGCCCATTAATAGACGGTCAAATGGATGACGAGGAAGAATTTGGCCTGGATGAAAGGTTTGTGAAAGCAACGTACACTGTATGGAAACGCCTTATTAAAGATCCATTGATACACGACCTGGTTCTCCTTGATTCCCTCGGAAGAAACTCGCGTTTCAAACCAATATATTTGGGTACAAATGGTGATTGAAAAGTGATATAATACATGGGCTATTAATATGTAGCAAAAAAGCAGGAAAGGTAAGACACAGGATTACAGATATGAAATTGGGAATTGATGTAGGCTCGACGACTGTAAAGCTCGTCGTCCTGGATGAAGAAGATAAAATAATATACAGCAGATATGAAAGACATATGTCCAACGTGTTTGAAAAGGTTGCCGAGTTATTTGACGACCTTCACGAAACCCTTGGAGATGTGTCCTTTAACGTTACAATAACAGGCTCAGGCGGTCTGTCCCTTTCAAAGCTCCTTGGCGTGTACTTTGAACAGGAGGTTGTATCCTGCTCCCACGCAGTCGAAAAGCTCATTCCGGAGACGGATGTAGCAATAGAGCTTGGCGGGGAAGATGCTAAAATCACATTCTACGGTCAGACTGTTGAACAGAGAATGAACGGTACCTGCGCCGGTGGCACGGGAGCATTTATAGACCAGATGGCTGTGCTGCTAAATACTGATGCAGGTGGTCTTAACGAGGCAGCCAAGGATTACAAAATGATTTATCCCATAGCTGCCCGCTGCGGCGTCTTTGCCAAGACGGATATTCAGCCTATGATTAACGAGGGAGCCAGCATTGAGGACCTGTCTGCTTCCATATTCCAGGCTGTTGTAAACCAGACTATTTCCGGCCTGGCCTGCGGCCATGTAATAAGGGGCAACGTGGCATTCCTGGGCGGCCCCCTAAGTTTTCTCTCGGAGCTGAGAAAGCGCTTTGTGGAGACCCTGGAGCTTCCACCGGAGCAGGTAATATTCCCGGAGGATTCCAAATTCTTCGTGGCTATCGGAGCAGCCATGCTGGCTGAAAAGCACGATGTAAAGAGCATTACGGAGCTCATAGATAACATAAGAAACATAGACCCTGAACAGATGAACGAGACTAAGCACATCGAGCCTCTGTTTAAGGATGAAGAAGATTATAAAGCCTTCAAGAACCGTCACGACCGTGACAAGATTAAGCGCAAGGAATTGTCCAAAGCCAAGGGCAAGCTCTTCCTTGGAATCGATGCGGGCTCCACTACCACAAAGGCAGCCCTCATTGATGAAGATAAGAATCTGCTCTTTGACTTTTACAAGAGCAACGAGGGAAAGCTCATTGAAGCCGTAATACAGATTCTGAGAAAGATTTATGCTGAGATGCCGGAAGATGCCTTCATTGCCAACACAACGGTTACAGGCTACGGCGAGGGGCTGACAAAGGCTGCTTTCAAGGCTGACCTGGGAGAAATAGAGACCATGGCTCACTACAAGGCAGCGGAGGAATTCCTGCCGGGGGTCGAATTCATTCTCGATATCGGCGGCCAGGACATGAA
>DFGY01000017.1:0-16718 GCA_002372505.1 Firmicutes bacterium UBA3738 | reverse complement strand
CATGAAGTGCATGAAGATAAAGGATAATGCTATTTACAACATTATGCTTAACGAGGCCTGCTCTTCAGGCTGCGGTTCCTTCATTGAGACCTACGCCAAGTCCGTAAACATGGATGCAAAGACCTTTGCCAAGGAGGCCCTCTTTGCCGAGGCTCCCGTGGATCTGGGCACCCGCTGCACAGTATTTATGAATTCCAAGGTTAAGCAGGCACAGAAGGAAGGAGCCAGCATTGGCGACATTTCCGCAGGTCTGTCTTATTCCGTTATAAAGAATGCATTATATAAAGTTATAAAACTCAGAAACTCCGATGAGGCCGGAGATAAAATCGTCGTTCAGGGCGGAACCTTCCTTAACGACGCAGTGCTCCGCAGCATGGAAAGAATCATCGGTAAGGATGTAATCAGACCGGACATTGCCGGAATCATGGGCGCATACGGTGCAGCTCTTATTGCAAAAGAAAATTACGTTGAAGATACAGTATCCTCCATTCTCGGACCGGAGGAGCTGGACAGCTTCACCATAGAAAACAGCCACGCCCGCTGCGGAAAGTGCGAGAACAACTGCCTCCTGACCATAAACAAATTCAGCGATGGCAGCAGATTCATTACAGGTAACCGCTGCGAGAGAGGCGAGGGCAAAGAAAAAAGCGAAAACGATAATCCGAATCTCTATGATTTTAAATTCAAGAGACTCTTTAGCTATGAGCCTCTAAGCGAGGAGGCTTCTACTCGCGGAACCATTGGCATTCCCAGAGTTCTCAACATGTATGAAAACTATCCATTCTGGTTCACCTTCTTTACGAAGCTGGGATTCAGGGTGCTCCTGAGTCCTCAGTCAAGTAAGGCTCTTTACGAATCGGGAATGGAAACTATATCATCGGATACGGCATGCTATCCGGCCAAGCTGGTCCACGGCCATATTAAGTGGCTGGTGGATCAGGGATGCAAGTGGATATTCTATCCCAGCATAAACTACGAAAGGGTAGAGGACGAGTCGGCACCGAACCATTACAATTGCCCAATTGTTGCCACATATCCTGAGGTTATCGGCAACAATATGGACGACATATTTGACGAGGAAGGAGTAAGATTCTCACATCCATTCCTGCCTTACGATGATGACGAGAAGCTGGCAAAGGAAATACATAAGACCCTTGAAAGCAGCGGCGCCACAATGGCGGAGATTAAAGAGGCTGTAAAGGCTGCCAGAAGGGAAGATAAGAAATTCCACGGCGAGATTCGCAAAGCCGGTGAATATGCACTGAGATACGCAAGGAAAAACAATAAGCGTGCAGTTGTGCTGGCAGGCAGGCCATACCATCTGGATCCGGAAATAAATCATGGAATAGATCAGCTTATTGCCTCCTTTGATATGGTTGTGCTATCAGAAGATTCCGTTGCACATCTGGCTAAGTTTGAAAGACCGGTAAGGGTCCTGGATCAGTGGATGTATCATTCCCGCATGTACCGTGCGGCGACCTTCGTTGCCCAGACCGACGACCTGGAGCTGGTACAGCTCAATTCCTTCGGATGCGGTCTTGACGCTGTAACGACGGACCAGGTGGAGGAAATCCTGGAGGCCAGCAACAAGCTTTACACGGTTCTTAAAATTGACGAAGTCAATTCCCTGGGAGCTGCAAAAATAAGAATCAGATCCCTTAAGGCGGCCATGGACGAGCGTGACAAGAACGACGTTCACCACGTAGACAATACAGCGGCCTATGAGCGTAAGATATTCGAAAAGGAAATGAAGAAGGATTACACCATTCTCATTCCTCAGATGTCACCGCTCCACTTCCAGTTCCTTGAGACGGCACTGGGGCGCGAAGGGTACAAGACCATTATGCTGCCGGAGGTAGATACAAACGCAGTTGATGAGGGACTGAAGTATATAAACAACGATGCTTGCTACCCGACGATAGTTTCTCTGGGTCAGATTATTTCCTACATCAAGAGCGGAAATCTGGATCTGGATAAGACGGCTATATTTATGTCCCAGACCGGCGGCGGCTGCAGGGCTTCAAACTACGTAGCCCTTCTGAGGAAGGCCCTTAAGGATATGGACATGCCTCAGATTCCCGTCGTATCGGTTAACTGGGCAGGACTTGAGACCAACCCGGGATTTAAGATTACTCTTCCCCTCATAAAGAGGATTCTCATGGGATTCGTATACGGGGACGTATTCATGAAATGTCTCTACGCCACCAGACCTTACGAGAAGGTTCCCGGATCTGCCAACGAACTCTTTGAAAAGTGGTCCAGAGTAGCCAGGCGCAACGTTTATACCGGCTCTCTTATAAAATTCAAGAGTACCATTAAGTCAATCGTCAAGGCCTTTGATGAACTGGAACTGGACGAAACCATAAAGAAGCCAAAGGTTGGTGTCGTGGGAGAAATACTCGTAAAATATCACCCCAATGCCAATAACGACATTGTAGGCGTAATTGAGAGCGAAGGGGGAGAGGCCGTAGTGCTGGACCTCATAGACTTCTTCCTGTACGGTATGTACAGCAAAGAGTTTAACTACAACCATTTGTCAGGCTCCAAGAAGCAGATGAATCTTAACAAGGCCGGCATTGCTGCAATAGAATTCGTAAGAAAGACCGCCCGCCAGGCCCTTGAAGACAGTAAGCGCTTTAAGCCGCCTGCATTCATCAGCGAAACTGCAGAGAAGGCTCAGGAGATTATCTCCCTTGGCAACCAGTGCGGTGAAGGCTGGCTTCTTACCGGTGAAATGGTTGAGCTCATAGACAGCGGTGTTGAAAACATAGTATGCATGCAGCCCTTCGCATGTCTGCCCAATCACGTGACGGGCAAGGGAATGCTCAAGGCTCTTCGCAAGCGCAACCCTTACGCCAACGTTGTGGCAATAGACTACGACCCGGGAGCCAGCGACGTAAACCAGCTCAACAGAATAAAGCTCATGATGGCCACTGCATACAAAAATATGGAATTAAATCAAAATAATGCTTAACTTGCGGTTGAGCATATGATATCATAAATGCATCCTCGGCAATGCTGGGGGATGCACTTTGACAAGAGAATAATGATTCGGGCGGTGAAATCTTACCTCAGAAATGAGGTGATGCCTATGAGTACATACGAGATATTATCAACTGTACTAACAGTGATTCTGATCGTTGTAACTATGGATAAAAAGAAATAACCGCCAAGGCGATAACTGAAGGCGGTTTTTCAAATCTCCTGAGGTTCACCGCTAAGGATCATCTCTTGTTCAAAGTGTATCATAACAATATTTGCAAGTCAACGAAATCGGTATATAATAATGGATGGTGTGAATACATAAATGCATTATAATAAAAATACAGAAGGAGATAAGTAGTTAAAAATGGGAAGACATGGAACAATAGCAGGTAGAAAAGAATCACAGGATAAGCGCAGAGCGGCAATGTTCACCAAGTACGCTCGTGTAATAGCAGTTGCTGCAAGAGACGGCGGAGATCCTGACTACAATATAGCACTGAAGCACGCTATCGATAAGGCTAAGAGCATTAACATGCCCAACGCCAACATCGACCGCGCAATCAAGAAGGGTACCGGCGAAATCGCTGGGGAGATTTACGAAGAAATGGTATTCGAAGGCTACGGTCCTTCCGGAGTTGCCTTCGTCGTTGAAACTCTTACGGACAACAAGAACCGTACAGCTGCATCGGTGCGCAGTTCATTCGACAAGTACGGCGGCAACCTGGGTACGCCGGGATGCGTATCCTACATGTTTAACCGCAAAGGTGTTATTGTTATTGAAAAGACAGACGACATCGACGAGGACGCACTCATGGAAGCAGCTCTCGAAGCCGGCATGGAGGATATGCAGGAATACGACGACAGCTTCGAAATTCTCACAGACCCCAACGACTTTGGCGACGTAAAGGACGCAATCGTGGCAGCAGGCTACGAACCCGTAGAGGCAGACATTGAGAACATCCCCAACATGGAATCCGAGCCCACAGACCCGGATGACATAAAGAACCTTAAGAAAATGTTCGAAGTCCTGGAAGACAACGACGACGTTCAGAAGGTTTACCACAACAGCAGCGTAAGTTTGGAAGACTAAACTGCTTCTTGAGTTATGATGACCGAGCGAATACTTGAGTTCTGAAGAACGGGTGGCTAAGGTCTAAGCAGTTGAGGTTTGAGTAGTGAAACAATGCTGATATATGAAGCCCTGGCAGTGCCAGGGTTTTTTATTGTTGAATTAAGGGGTTCGTGAACGCCGACAGAGTATTATTCCAACATTATTGCTGAGAGCGAGGGAATGTTGGAGCAGGTGAGTGTTTAGAGCTGGGGAGGGGCTGAATTGCAGCTCGAGATTCCAACATTTTTGCTGGGGGAGAGGAAATGTTGGAGCAGAAGCGACTCAGGAGAGGGAGCGTGACTAGTCAGCGGATCAGAATTCCAACATTATTGCTGAGGGCGAGGGAATGTTGGAATAGAAGCGGCTCAGGAGAGGGATCGTGACTGGTCAGCGGATCAGAATTCCAACATTATTGCTGAGGGCGAGGAAATGTTGGAGCAGAGTCGGTTCGGGAGAGGGATTGAGACTGGTCAGCGGTTCAGAATTCCAACATTTTTGTTGAGGGTGAGGAAATGTTGGAATAGAAGCGGCTCAGGGGAGAGATTGCGACTGGTCAGCGGTTCGGAAGTCCAACATTTTTGTTGAGAGCGAGGGAATGTTGGAGCAGGAGCGACTCAGGAGAGGGAGCGTGACTGATCAGCGGATCAGAATTCCAACATTTTTGTTGAGGGTGAGGAAATGTTGGAGCAGAGTTGGTTCGGGAGAGGGATTGAGACTGGTCAGCGGTTCAGAACTCCAACATTTTTGTTGAGGGAGAGGAAATGTTGGAATAGGAGCAGTTCATAAGAGGGATTGCAACCAATCAGCGGCTCAGAGCTCAAACATTAGCGTTTGGAGCGAATAAATGTTGGAACGGAAAAAAACGGCTTGCAATAATAATAAATAATGGTAAAATATACTAAACATGCATTTTGATGTGTGCTGAAGTTAATAATGGTAACAGGTGGTTGTTGGTGATAATTGTCATCTTGATTGAACAACAAAAGCGATTATCAAGTAATGGTATTGGAGGAAAATCATGAGTGTAGAATTGATTGATTTTAATGAGTTGATAGAAAGAACAAGACAGGATATAAGTGATTGTCAGATTGAATTGTCGAAAATGCCCAAAGGTTTTTTATCTATGCCAAAGAAGAAAAGCGCAGGAAAAAGTAAGCCTGTTTATCTACATTGCTTTTATGATGGATGTAAAATAAAGCAGGTGACTATTCACGAGGGGGATTCTCTCGTATATGAGCTTGCAAGGAAAAAATATCTGAAGAAGAAACTATCTGTTTTGAAGGACAATCTTGAATTGCTATGCAGAATTGGAGACGATTACATAAATCCGTCGTTCAGCAACATTGTTAACTCCCTTTCGCAGGGTTATTCTACCTTGCCGGCTGAGTATTTTAATAACAAATATACGCTTGAAGCGCTTGAGTGGATGAATGAACCTTTTGATAGGGATATGACATATGCAAAGTTTAATGTGATTCCAACTTCTCTTGGTTTTAAAGTTAAGTCGAAAGGCGAAAGGGACATTATTGAAAGAATGGTTAACTATGCAGTACCTTTGCACCATGAGGAAATAATATATGTTGATTATCACAAAATCGCACCGGACATTACTTTCAAAAGACCTTCTAATGGAGAGGTAGGATATTGGGAACACTTTGGAAGAATGTTTGATCCAACCTACAGGAAAAATTTCATATGGAAGATGCAGCAGCTTGAAAAAATAGGGATTTTCCCTGGAAAAAATCTGATAGTAACATTTGAAGGAGAAGGGCAATTTTTATCTATAGCCGAAATTGATGAAATAATAAAGAGCAAAATACTGTAGTGGCGTATGTCTGACCATGTCATCAACAGAGGAAAAGCCTGTGACCACTGAAGATGATAAAGGATTTAGGGTCCTGGATATTGTTGTAATTTTCTGAAAACGTGCTATAGTTAAAGTAGTTATTAATCAAATTAATATAGTGATGCGGTTCTGAGCTGGACAAAGGGCTTAGGTCATGACTATTATAATGACAAAGCAAATGTAATATACGCCGATAAAATTGGTGCTGATGACGTTGGAAACAAGTGTCATGGAAACAATGACGGGAAAGTAACGTTATGGGAACTGTATAATTATTCAGCTCCTCAAATTTATGAGTGGCTACTGGAATATAATTTGGGAAAGAACAATTATCCACAGGTTTATCCTATAGATGAAAATTTTGTGGTATTTGAAAGATAGGAGGTACCGCGTATGCTGAAAATAAAAGAAAAAGCATTGATAAAAATACTATTTTTAATGACGCTGGTAATGGCTGTTATGCTCAGCGGGAACAAAGCCTTTGCAGATGACGAACCATACATCCAGAGCATCGATGTTGAATCATTTGGGTATTTTATTAAAAGCTGGCCACCTGCAATAGGATGCGATGTGCGGAACTTTCATACGATAGTACATATGTCAGACGGAAGTATTGCGACTAACGATGAATTAAAGCAGATGGATTGGAAAATAGAACACTATGACAATGTAAACAAGACATATTCAATCGTAAAAACAGGAGAAGGAGAAACAATAGGCTTTTGGATGCCATATGGTACAGAAGAAGGACAATATAAAGTGACAGCAACTTCAAAAATTGACCCTGATGCATTAGGCTATAAATGGGAGCAACTTAGATACCCTTCATATACGGAAACATTTTGTATATGTAAGCCAGGAACAGTAAAATATGGTGAAATAACAACGAACACAGGAGATGTAGTTACCGGAGCAAAACGAGTAGAACATATACTGGGAGCAAAAGACATAAAAGAAACATATGACTGGGACACGAAGAAATACACATGCATACTTCCGCAAAGTCCCTACAAGTCAAAGGACTACACTTTTGCGGGTTGGAAAATTGATGGGAAAGTATACAAACCCGGTGCAAAATTTGTAGCAGGTTATGAAGATGTGGCAGATCATCATAACGCATACTTCGAAGCCCAGTGGAAACCGAATTTCAATGCACCGAATGTTGTTGCCAATAAGGCCGGAAAAAAGAAAATCAGGTTGAGCTGGAATCGTATGGTTGGGGGCAACGGATACAAAATCTATCGTGCTGTAAAAAAGAACGGAAAGTACAAACGAGTGAAGACTGTAAAGAACCGACTGACCACGAGTTGGACAGACAAGAAGGTCAAAGCCGGCAAGAAGTACTATTACAAAGTTGCACCGTTCAAAAAAGGAAAAATGAAAAAGAGTGCATGGGTGCTTACTTCCACAAAGGCAGCCAAGGTCAAGAGTGTAAAACTGAGCAAGACTGCGGTTAAAGGAAAAGCCGGAAAAATCATAAAACTCAAGGCAAAAGTTAGATTGGCGAAGGGAAAGAAGCTCAGTAATAAATTCAGATGGTACACATCTAATAAAAAGATTGCAAAGATCAATCAGAAGACAGGAAAACTTAAACTTGTAAATGCCGGAACTTGCCAGGTATGGGCAAAGGCATATAATGGAAAGAACAGTACCAAAATCAATGTAACGGTTCTTGCAAAATAGTTTTAAAACGGCGGCGAAAAGCCGCCTTTTTAAAGGCCTTTTTAAAGCCATCACATCTTTGACAAAACTCAAACAAATTGCTAACATTAAAAATTCGATTTATTATATAAGTATTGAATTATAAAAAGATTAAAAAGTTGTAGTGAAAGCAGTGGGGGGCTTTAGACATGAAAAAAAAATACATATTATCATTAATAGTCATAGTTGGTATTGTGCTTCTTATTGTTTCACTTCTTCCAAGTGATGAAGATATTGGCCCTAATGAATGGTTAGAAGGAACAGAAGTAAGTTTTGGAATCGAGTTTCCAAAAGCTGAGAAACTGGAATACAGCAACAGCAATCGTAGTGGAATCCATGGCGATGGTTATGACTATTGTATCGTAAAGTACAATAAGGCAAACACTGTGGTAAAAAAGTTTAATTGGAAGAGAATATCAACAGATGAGGCTGAGTATATCAACGAAAGATTGGATGATTTGAATGTTGAACAGAAGTACAGACCGAATTGTAAAGGGACGAGCATATATGTAAAAAATGGACAAAGTGAGTTCGAGCAATTATTTGTGATTTACAATCCTGAAAAACCAAACAACCTATATGTGTTAGAAGTTTACATCTGATTATGTTAAGCTCAGCAGAGGGAAGGGGGCAAGAATATGATAATTAGAAAGATAAGTGCATGCATATTGCTGATAGGAGTATTTTTCATCTGCATGTGCATTTGCATTGGAGAAGCAAGTGCAGAAGAGAAACCGGACATTGAAAAAATAGTTATTGAAGGCGAAAAAGATAGAATAATGGTGGGAAATGACAGCGCTGTTTTCTATGCCATGGTATTGACTTCTGATGGCGAAGTGGTGAGAAATTCAGAATATGCAAAAGTAAGATGGTATATAAAGACTACGGTTGGGAAAATACCGTTGGATACAAGAATCAATGATACATGTAGGCCGGTAACTGATGAAAACTCAAAGTACTATGGATGCTATTGTGTCACGGTATCTGCGCCATATGGAACACCAACGAATTTTTATAGAGTGTTTGCTGAAAATGTCAAGATGCCGATGTTTGACCAAGAGAAGGAGATTTGTTTTATCAAGGATTATAACGACGAACATTTTATTACTGCAAGTAAAGGCAATGTGGATTATGGAACAATAAATGGAGAAGTGCCGACTGTGACAGAGACATATGATTGTGAAAGAGATGCGTATTTGATAAAATTGCCGAAGAACAATTTTTCTTCAAAATATTATGATTTCGTTGGCTGGAAATATGAAAGCAATATTTATAAACCGGGTCAAACTATTTACGTGAACGCTAATTCTAAAAGTCGAAGAATTGTTGCGCAATGGAAGGCAAAATTCAGCCAGCCCGAGGTCGTAGTTACAAAAGGCAAGAAGATGTTAATGCTGGATTGGCCTGTAATAGCCGGAGCAAACGGAGGATATAAGATTTATCGAAGTACAAAGCGGAATGGAAAATATAAACAGATAAAGAGTTACTGGTATTACAGGTGGAATTACTTTGAAGACGAAAAGGTAAAAAAAGCCAAAACATACTGGTACAAGATTAAAGCAATAAAAAAAGAGAACGGAAAAAGAATTGTAAAGACAAGCGAGCCGGTTAAGATGAGCCTGAAATATTCAAATGTTAAGAGCATAAAATTGAATCGCAAAAAAATTACGGGCAAAGTTGGCTTGACATTGAAAATGAAGGCGAAGGTAAAGAGGAAAGGAAAGAAAAAATACAGGTATGAAAAGGTTAGTTGGTATACTACGGATAAGAGGATTGCAAAGATTGGAAAGCAATCCGGCATAATTAAATTAGTTAGTACAGGGAAATGTTCGATATATTGTAGAACATTTAATGGAAAAAGGTGCAAAGAGATATCAGTTACAGTTAAATAGCAAAAAAGGGCTGTCGCATCAACGGAAAAATGATGCGACGTCTCTTTTTTTGCGGGGAAGAGCCTGCGTGAAAAAAGAGTTGGTTGCTTTTTTTAAGAATAATATTAAAAATGTGACTTGTGGTCGTTTGATGTGACCTCACATGTTATGGGAAAGAAAGGAAGCTAGCAGGGGAGAAAACAATATGGATAATGACAAAAACATCAGAGTCCCTGAGTTAAAGCCAATCTACAAGGCGAAGGAACACAGGGACTTTAGGACGCTGCTTGAATATGCCGCTAGAATAATTGGGTATTTAGCGTTGGCTTTATGTGTTTTTTTTGGGAGCGCATATAGCTGTAATGCTGATATCATAAAAAAAGCGACAATATACATTGGAGGCAACAAAGAAGCTACTCTTATAAATGATGAAGGAGAAACGATTGTAATTGACACGAAGGGGAATATTTCAGACACGATGGAAATACTTAAAGAGGACATGACCGAAAGCACTTTATCTTAGACCTGCCAATGATGGTAAGCATATGGCACTAACGTGGAGACAGGTGAAGAAGGCGAAAAGCTATATTGTTTATAGGTATAGCGCCAAGAGTGGGAAATATAAAAGAGTTGCTGTCAGAAACGGGAAAGGAGCCAATTACTATGTATCGCAAGTAGATGGTGCAAAATACTATAAATATAAAGTTCAAGCTATGTCAAAAAAGAATGGAAAGGGTCAAAAGATAGGTAAAAGGAGTTACTGTGTTTCAGCAGTTACTCCTGAAAGCGGCAAAGGCAATGCAGTGGCAGTTAAGACCAAGGCACCTAAAACCGTTAAATTAAAAAGAGGAAAGAAAAGGACTCTTAAAGCGACAGCAATATGTGAGGGCAAGGCATTGTGCAATAGTTCAATACGTTGGTATTCCTCAAACAAAAAGATTGCAAAGATTGGCAATAAAACAGGTAAGATTACGGCCAAGAACAAGGGGACATGCTATGTTTGGGCAAAAGCACATAACGGAAAGAACAGCACAAAAATCAAGGTGACGGTTCTTGCAAAATAGTGTTACAAAGGGCGGCGAGAAGCCGCCTTTTTAAAGCCATCACATAATTGACAAAACTCAAACAAATTGCTAACATTGCATCAACGAGAGAAGTAGTTGGGTACATAAATAAGCCAAAGGAATTGAAAGGAGGAGTTTTATGATGTTTAGTAAAAGTTTTAAAACCCTTCCTTGCAGAATAATAGCCGTAGTTCTTTCAGCAGCTTTGGTATTGACGTTCATGCCGTTCCTAGAGGGACCGGCATCGGCAGCTGCAGAGGTTGGTGAGCAGAAGATTGCAATGCAGAGTCTGGGTGCTGCACAGGCTACAGAGGAGATTCCCTTCACGGTTTCCAAGCCCAATTCTAAAGGAATAGTTACGATAAATGGTAGTCTGACTAAATACAATGTTCCGACCTTGAAATTCTATCAGCTGAGTGTAGATGGCTGGACTGTTGATACCTTTGATACTGACACAATATCAAATTACAAATTGGATATGAAGAAATTCGATATTGGTTATCACACTATTTCTTTTAACTATACTTTGAATGGCACCTGGTTTAAAAATCCAGAGACCGGACAAGAATTTAGCCATGAGATTAAGAAGGTGCCTACAAAAATCTATGAAAAACCAAGTTATAAGGGAGCCTATACAGTATATTCAAAAAGCTTAGCAATATATCCGTACAAAACTCTTTTCACCAATAATGGCGGCAGGCTCTACCTTGAGTACAAAGCAAAGGGTGCAAAGAAGTGGAAAAGATACGGGTATATGACTTGCGGTGCTGTACAGCTGGCACCGCAGCAGGGCTGGAAGGTCTCAGGACTAAAACCCAACAAGACCTATTACACCAGACTTCGTTACGGACTAAATGTAAGATATGAACTTCACAATGGCGGAGATGGTAAGACTTATTTCTTTGGCGGTCCTGTGCTAAAGAGTAAAACACTCAAGACAGGAAAAAAGAATAAGCCTGCCGTTAAATCCGCAAAGGTAAAAGTTTATGGCGTCAAATACCATAAGATCAGACACCCGGGACACTATGAATGGGTTGGAAATGTTTTGGTTTGGCGGAGTGCCTGGACGGAAAGATTCTACACCTACAAGATTAGAGTAACCGTAAAACTTAAGAAGAAGACGGGGGCAAAAGGCCTTTGGATAAGCACGAAGTTCGGCAGCAAATATGTTAAGGGGAATAAAAAGACCTACGTCGCAAAGTTCACACCTTATCCCAACTACAGAGTGAAGCGTCCGCCGAAGGGGTTCGGAAAAGCTACCGTAAAGGTTCGCTCCTATGAAAGCAGGAACTGGGGCGGATATTCACCCATTGCCAAGAAGAAGGTCAAAGTAAGATAGTTATGGATGACGAGCAGAAGATATGGGATAAATACGTTGCAAAGAAGAAAGAGTATAATCTTTAAAAAGTATTGAAAGTGGGCGCCGGAAGGTGCCTTCTTTTTTGAAAAAAGATATGGTTGAAAAGAGTTTTTAAAATGTTAGAATTATAGTCAGGAGAAAGGGAAAGGAGAAAAACAAAAATGTACAAAGAGACTTTAAGACCGGCGTGGGTCGAGATAAATCTCGGTGCTATAAGACATAACGTCCGCAGTATTAAAAAGTTAGTTGATGGAAGAGCTGAAATGGTATGCCTGGTAAAGGCCGATGCTTACGGTCACGGCATTGCCCCTGTAATGAGGGTCATGAAGGAGGAAGGCTACAACATGTTTGCTGTTGCCACTCTTCCGGAAGCCGTAGAGCTTCGTAAACTGGGCTACGCTGCAGAGGATGTGTGGGTACTCGGACTTTGCGGACCTGATCTGGCTGATGCAGTAGTAGAATACGATCTTCTTTCATCGGTTGACAGCTACGAATATGCCAAGGCTCTCTCCGATGCAGCTGAGAAACAGGGCAAGAAAGCCCGCGGCATAATCGCTCTGGATACGGGCATGGCCAGAATCGGATACCGTCCCGACGAAAACTATATTGAAGAAATTAAGATGATGGATGAACTTCCGGCCTTTGAATACATTGGCTGCTTCAGCCACATGTGCAACGCCGACACACCGGATAAATGGTACATGGATATACAGAAGGCCAACGTGGACAAATTCCTGAAGTCCTTCGAAGAAAACGGAATTGAAATGAAGATGAAGTCCTTTGCAAACAGCGCATCTGTACAGGACCATCCGGAGCTTTACTACACCCATGTACGCCCGGGCATCATTCTCTACGGAATGTACTCCGACCAGGAAGTTAACAAGGATTCAATTGACCTGATTCCGGCAATGTCCTGGAAGGCAAATCTTATGAAGGTTAAAACCATAAAGGCAGGGGACTGCGTAGGATATGGCTGTGCCTTCACTGCTGAAAAGGACACCAAAATAGCGACTATAAACGTTGGCTATGCCGATGGCCTTCCCAGACTTTGGGGCCAGAAGGGCTACGCCCTCATTAACGGCGTCAAGGCTCCCTTCGCCGGAAATGTATGTATGGATCAGTCTATGATAGATGTTACGGATGTTCCGGACGTAAAGGCCGGCGACGAAGTAATCCTCATAGGCAGCGACGGCAAGAACAGGATCAGAGTTGAAGACATAGCCCAGGCAACGGGAAGACTTCACCACGAAATATTCTGCGCAGCTAAACTGAGAATGCCGAGAATTTACAAAGACGAAATGAGCGATTAAGATTAATCAGCCATGTCAGAGATAACAAGAACAGATTTTCATAAAAAAGTCGGAATTGTGGTAAGCATGATTCCGGCGGGAAAAGTTGCAACCTACGGGCAGATCGCTGAGCTTATCGGTCTGCCCGGTTATTCTAGGCACGTGGGACATGCCCTGGCTACAGGTCTAAAAGATGAAAAGGGAAGTCCCGTGCCTGCCCATAGGGTCATTAACAGTCAGGGCATACTCTCCGGTGCTGACAGCTTTGAAACTGCCACCACTCAGCAGGACAGGCTGGAGGCAGAAGGGGTTATGTTTAAAGGCTGGCGCAAGGTGGATCTAAAAGAGTACCAGTGGCAGCCTACCTGGGATGATATGCTCTACTTAGAGGATTGTTTAAAAGTATTATGAAATTTGAAAAGAAAGAACCTTCATTTGGATATGCACTCTTTGTCATGATTGCCACCTTCTCGGTGATCATGGTGCCTTCACTGGCGTGGGGCTCAAAGATTAACGCCCTGTTTCTCGCTGCCTGGCTGGTAGCGATTCTTCTGTGTCTTCCTACAGGCACCACCTATAAAGAAATGCAGGATGGCGTCATAAAGAATTGCACAAAGGCTATAGTTCCGGCGCTGATAATTCTCTGTGTAGGCGCTCTTGTGGGCACCTGGACAGCGGCGGGGACTGTACCGGTGATAATCAGCTTTGGTGTAAAGGTCATTTCTCCAAGTGCATTTTTACTTACTGCCTTTATACTCTGCGTTGTGTGCGCTCTGGTTACCGGGACCAGCTGGGGCACCTTCGGTACAGCGGGTCTTGCCCTGGCGGGAATAGGCGTGAGCCTTAATGTGGATCCGGTAATGACGGCAGGGGCAGTTTGCGCAGGTTCATTTTTCGGCGATACTATTTCTCCCATGTCCGACAGCCCTAATCTCGGTGCTGCAGTATCGGGAGTTGATTTATTTAAGGGAATAAAGCATCAGGCAAAGGTAACGGTGCCGGCGGCTATTATTTGCGGCGTGATGTACTGGTTGGTGGGTCTTCAGTACCGGGGAGGAAAGATAGATGAAAAACTCATAGGGGACATTGTTTCGACTATTGAAGGTAATTTCCATACCGGTTTTCTGACTCTCGTGCCTGCATTAATAGTGATTGTTCTGCTGGTAATAAAGATTCCTTCCATTCCGGCCCTCCTTACAAGTGGCATTGTGGGCGGTGTGGTGGCATGCCTTTATCAGGGTCACAGCCTGAGTGACTGCATTGCATATTTCTGGGACGGATTCACTATTGAAACGGGAGTGGAATTTGTAGATACGCTGCTTAACAGGGGCGGCATTACCAGCATGACAGGTACGGCGGTAATGTTTTTCTTTGCCTTCGGTCTTTTTGGGATTCTCAGCGCGGCGGGAATAATCGATGCTATTCTGGCGCCGGTAACAAAGCATATGAATTCCAAACTTAGCCTGGTTGTTTCCACGATGCTCCTTTCCAACGTAGGGACGGTAGTGGGTGCTTCAATGAACTTCGCCTACGCTTTTGCCGGCAGCATCATGGAGCCTGTATATGAGAAGAGAGGACTGGAAAAAGTGAATCTGATGAGAGCCCTTGGAGTAGGCTGCACGGCCATGGCAGTGCTGGTCCCGTGGAGTCTCAGCTCCGCTGTTGCTTCCTCATTCCTGGGCGTAGAGCCGCTTCAGCTCATTCCGTATAACTTCTTCCTATATGTGGCGCCAATTTATTTAATCATATGGACTATAATCGGGCGAGACACCAGATGGGTGGAATAATTGGCATTGACACTTAAGCCTATTGATGATATTATCATTCAGTCGTAAAAACTGCCCGTTCTCAGTGAGCCGACGCTCCTGACGGTCACTTAGATCCGGGTGTATTAAAAGAAAAGGAGTATTTTTATTATGATTACAAAAGAGCAAAAAGCAGAAATCATGAAAGAGTATCAGCTGCAGGATGGCGATACAGGTTCCCCAGAGGTGCAGGTAGCACTTCTCACTTACAGAATCAACGACCTTAACGAACACCTTAAGGTTCACAAGAAGGACCACCACTCAAGAAGAGGTCTTCTGAAAATGGTAGGTCAGAGAAGAAACCTTCTCAACTATCTGAAGGAAAAGGACCTGGAAAGATACAGAAGCCTGATAGCAAGACTGGGACTCAGAAAGTAACCAAAGAAAATAACAGCGGGGCACATGTCCTCGCTTTTATTTGTATAACGTTTTTGGAAAGGATATTAACAGGAGGTAGTTGTTAATATGAAGTTTGAAGATTTTAAAGTTTTTAGAACCGCAGTAGGCGGCAAGCTCCTGGAGCTTGAAATCGGTAAAGTTTGTGAGCAGACAAACGGACAGGTCATGGTTCGCTACGGAGATACTGTCGTAAACGTTACGGCTTGTATGTCCAAGGAGAGAAGAGACGTAGACTTCTTCCCCCTTAGCTGTGACTATGAGGAAAAAATGTACGCAGCCGGCAAGATTCCGGGGGGTTACATAAAGAGAGAGGGCAGACCCAGCGAAAAGGCTACCCTCACATCAAGACTCATTGACAGACCACTTCGTCCATTATTCCCGAAGGGTCTCTACAATGACGTACAGGTGGTTGCAACAGTTCTGTCAATCGACCACGATGCATCATCTGAGTTTGCTGCAATGATCGGTTCATCCGTTGCTCTCGCCATTTCCGATATTCCGTGGGATGGCCCGACCGGATCCGTAGTAATCGGCCGCGTTGATGGAGATCTGATTGTAAACCCGGACCTGGCTCAGAGAGAAGCAAGCGACATGCACCTGACAGTTGCAGGTACAAAGGAAGCTATCATGATGGTAGAAGCCGGAGCTGACGAAATACCGGAAGTTGAAATGCTGGACGCTATCATGTTCGCTCATGAAGAAATAAAGAAGCTGGTTGCCTTCATCGACGAAGTTGTTGCAGAGGTAGGTAAGCCCAAGCAGGAAATCGAACTTGAAACAGTTCCCGAAGAAATCGATCAGGCTGTAAGAGAGTTCGCAACGGAAAAGATGAGAGAGGCAGCTCACACTGAGGAAAAGCAGGAGCGCCTTGACAACATGGACGCTGTTGAAGTTAAAACTCAGGAACATTTTGCAGAGCAGTTCCCCGAATGCGAAAAGGAAATCGGAGACGTTCTCTATCAGATTACAAAAGAGCAGGTCAGAAGCCTCATTCTCGATGACGGCATCAGACCTGATAACAGAAAATACGACGAAATCAGACCTGTATGGTGCGAAGCAGGACTTCTTCCCAGAACTCACGGAAGCGGCCTCTTTAAGCGTGGACAGACTCAGGCTCTGTCAGTAGCTGCCCTTGGAACACTCAGCGAAGGCCAGAGACTGGACGGAATCAGCGAGCAGACTGAAAAACGCTACATGCACCACTACAACTTCCCGGGATATTCCGTAGGCGAGACAAGACCCTTAAGAAGCCCGGGCCGTAGGGAAATCGGACACGGCGCTCTTGCT
>DFGY01000087.1:4699-15025 GCA_002372505.1 Firmicutes bacterium UBA3738 | reverse complement strand
GCCCTTGTTGACCTGAACTTTGCCGTTGTCGTCAACCCATACTACTCTGAAAGTAACTCCTCTTTCAGGCTCAACGAGTCTCTCAAGAAGTGCGTTTGCTTCATACTCAGGATGTTTTTCAACAACCGGTGCAAGAGAAGTAAGTACTTCTTCTACAGTCTGGTGAAATTCAACTTCGCCAGGGTTTTTAGCGATACATTCGTCGATGCATCTCTGTACATAATTGGACATTTTAGTTTCGCTCCTTTTTCAAAATACATTGTGAAATAAGTAAATTTGCTGTTAAAAATATATCACAATGAAAAGTCATTTTCAACACCTTTCAAAGAAATAACTATTTTGACCCGGTAGGTTGAAAATGCAGGTTGAAAAAGCAGATTGTTTTGCGTTATACTTAAAGACTGGAAACAATAGGCGGAAAGGAGGCAGCAGTATGGACGAAAGAAAAGAATTTGACGAAGTAGTCGAAGCCGTACTTGGTTTACTCGAAGAAAAAGAGTATACAGCTGCCAGAAATGAGCTCCTTCAGCTCAATGCCGCCGATATTGGTGAAGTTATGACTGAAATAATCGACGAGGTTAGTTTGGATGCAGCTATTATAGTTTTCAGAATGCTGCCCAAGGATATTTCCGTCGATGTTTTTTCATTCCTGTCAACTGAGGACCAGGTTGAAATTATAAGCGGTATTACGGATCGCGAAATTAATTACATTATAGATGAACTGGATTTTGACGACAAAATCGACGTACTGGAGGAGCTGCCGGCAAATCTGGTGGACAAGATTCTCGAAAAGACGCCGAAGCACGAACGTCATCAGATCAATACATTCCTGAATTATCCCGAAAACTGCGCAGGAGCCCTTATGACTCCCGATTACATCAGTCTGCAGAGATGGATGACCGTAAAGGAAGCCATGGACTACATCAAGAGAGTAGGCATGGATCGGGAGACGGTTTACACTTGTTACATCAAGGATCACGGCAGAAAGCTTCAAGGAATTGTGTCCTTGAGAACCCTGGTAATAAGCGACGATGACACTCCCATTTCCGAACTGATTCGTGAAGATGTTGTCAGTGTTAATGTGTATGCGGACCAGGAAGAAGTATCGGAAATGTTCCAGAGATACGGTTTTCTGGCTATTCCTGTTGTTGACAACGAGGACAGGCTTGTGGGAATCGTTACAATGGACGACATCTTCGAGGTAATCGAAGAGGAAACAACAGAGGATATTGAAAGAATGGCCGGCGTTGTTGACAGCACAACGACGGAGTATCTTGATACACCGGTAATGCAGCAGGTAAAGAGCCGTCTGCCGTGGCTGTTTTTTCTTATGCTTTCATACATTGCGACAGGGGCGATTATTTCACACTTCGAAATGGGACTTACTTCGGTCATCTGCCTTGTTGCCTACATGCCCATGCTCATGGGAACGGGAGGTAATTCCGGATCTCAATCGGCAACCCTTATCATAAGAAGTATAGGCATAGGTGACCTGGATACTCAGGACTCCTTAAGAGTATTATGGAAGGAGTTCAGAGTAAGCTTTATAATAGGCGCTTGCCTGTCCCTATTCACATTCCTCAGGGTGTTCATAGAACAGAGAAAAGATCCCGACCACGTAATGATAGCCCTGACTGTGAGTGTTTCAATGCTTTTGATAGTTATAATCGCAAAGTGCATAGGCGGAATGCTACCTATGCTGGCCAGGAAAATAGGCATAGACCCGGCACTAATGGCCAGTCCTATGATTGCATCACTTACAGACATGGTGTCGGTAACCACGTATTTCCTTCTGGCCACGGCGGTTCTGGGATTATAAAATGGGATTAAATAAGGAAGAAAAAGATATGATGAAAATAACGAAAAAATATGTCTCCGAAAAAATGAAGGAGATAAAAAGAAGACCCGACGCAAATAAATACAGCAGTGGCAGCATAATGATATGCGCCGGAAGCTACGGCATGGCAGGGGCTGCAATAATGTGCGGAAAGGGTGCGCTGTACAGTGGCGCAGGGCTCATTACTTACAATGTAGTTGAAGAGATAATACCTATTCTGCAGATAGCTGTACCTGAAGCAATGTGCACAAGCATTGAGAAGGACATGCTTTTATCCAAGTATGATGCAATAGCCGTAGGCCCGGGTCTTTTAACGGAAATCGGCGAGAGAAGACTGAATAGATTTATTAAAGGTTACAATAATAAACTTATCGTTGATGCCGAATCTTTAAACGTGCTGGCAAAGACCAAAAGTCTTGATTTAATAAAGGAGCGCACGGAAAGCACTGTTCTAACTCCTCACGAGGGCGAAATGGCAAGGCTCATTGGCTTTGACAGCGCCGCGGTAAAGGAAGACAGGGCAGGGGCGGCCAGGAAGCTCCATGAAATGACCGGTGCCGATGTAGTTTTAAAGGGCCACGAAACAATCGTTATTACTAAGGACGGAGATGAATTCATTAATACCACAGGCAATCCGGGTATGGCCACAGGAGGCAGCGGCGATGTGCTCACGGGTCTTATTGCTTCCCTGGCGGCACAGGGACTAAGCTCCGGTGACGCTGCTGTATGCGGAGTGTATATTCACGGCAGAGCAGGGGATATATGCGCTAAAGAATATGGTGAACTGGGCATGAGCGCCCTTGACATAGCAGATAAATTAAGAGAAGCTTTAACTGATGTATTAAAGTAGCGGAGGACTATATGACAAACGAAGAACTGAAAAAAATAGCAAATGATATCAGAATAGATATCGTTAAATCCATTCACGCCGCAGGTAGCGGCCATCCGGGCGGCTCCCTGTCATCGGCTGACATACTGACAGCCCTCTATTTTGAAGTAATGAATATAGACCCGGAAAATCCTGAAATGAAGGAAAGGGACAAGTTCATTCTTTCAAAGGGACACGCAAATCCTGCTCTGTATGCAGCTCTGGCGGAAAGAGGCTTTTTCCCGAAGGAAGAGCTCATTACGCTCAGAAAGCCGGGAACGAAGCTTCAGGGACATCCCAATATGCACTATGTGCCGGGAGTTGAAATGTCGACAGGTTCTCTGGGACAGGGCCTTTCTGTTGCAGTAGGAATGGCTCTGGCAAACAAAATGGACAATAATCCGGGAAGAATCTACACTCTCCACGGAGACGGTGAAATCCAGGAAGGTATGATATGGGAGGCTGCAATGGCAGCAGTCCACTACAAGCTGGACAATTTAACGGCCATAGTTGACTGGAACGGACTCCAGATCGACGGGAAAAACGACGACGTAATGAAAGTAGCGCCAATAGCAGATAAATTTGCCGGATTCGGATGGAACGCATTTGAATGCGATGGCCACGATATTGAGGATATAGTTATTGCCTTAAAACAGGCAGCCAATGTAAAGGACAGGCCTACGGTGATTATTGCGAAAACAGTAAAAGGAAAGGGCGTATCCTTTATGGAAAACGAAGCCGGTTGGCACGGCAAGGCACCTGATGATGAGCAATTCGAAAAGGCAATCAAAGATCTGGGAGGTGAAATGTAATGGCAGATAAAATGGCAACGAGAGAAGCATATGGAAAGGCTCTTTGTGAGCTGGGCGCCAAGTACGACAACCTTGTCGTAATGGATGCCGACCTTTCCGGTTCAACTAAGACAGGTGAGTTTAAGAAAGTATATCCCGAGAGATTTATAAATATGGGCATAGCTGAGCAGGATCTCTACGGTGCAGCCGCAGGTCTGGCCCTTTCAGGAAAGATTGTATGCGCCAGTACATTTGCAATGTTTGCGGCAGGAAGAGCCTTTGAAATCATCAGAAATTCCATAGGTTACACAGGTGCAAACGTTAAAATTTGCGCAACCCATGCAGGTATTACGGTAGGTGAAGACGGCGCCAGCCATCAGACTTTTGAAGATATTGCCCTCATGCGCACCATACCGGGCATGACGGTTATCAATCCTTCCGACGGAGTATCAGCTGCCAAGCTCATTGCCCAGGCAGTAGCCATGGAAGGGCCTGCCTACATCAGACTGGGACGAGCCTCCGTTCCCATTACATATTCAGAAAGTGACGAACTGGAAATAGGAAAAGGCAATCTCGTAAGAGAAGGAAAAGATGTAACCATCATCGCTACAGGCATCATGGTCAATGAGGCAATTATAGCTGCCGATATGCTTTCTTCGGAAAACATAGATGCAAGAGTTATAGATATTCACACAATCAAGCCTATAGATAAGGACATTATCATCAAAGCTGCAGAGGAAACAGGTGCTATAGTCACAGCTGAGGAGCATTCCGTTA
The DNA here is from genome assembly GCA_002372505.1 of Firmicutes bacterium UBA3738. Lineage (GTDB taxonomy): Bacteria > Bacillota > Clostridia > Peptostreptococcales > Anaerovoracaceae > UBA3738. The sequence goes on along the minus strand of DFGY01000087.1, from coordinate 10,752 downwards.
TCGGAGGCCTGGGCAGCGCCGTAAGCGAAGTGACATCTTCCTGCTGCCCGGTAAAGGTGGGCATGGTTGGTCAGCTTGATACATTCGGTGAATCGGGTTCGCCGGAAGAACTTAAGAAAAAGTACCACATGACAGCAGACGACATTGTACTTAAGGTTAGGGAAGTATTGAAATGAGCAAGAAACAGACGAGCATAGTAATTGCACTTCTATCGGCAATTATCGTTGCTCTTGCTGTATTTCTTTTCATGCCTACAATGGTTCACATAGATTATTCCGATTTATCAGGTCACAAGGAGTATGATGTGACAACAAGTAACTGGACCGTTGGCAGCATGCTGAAAAACATGGACAATCTTGGAATAACCAGCCAGGATAAAGTAAAGCCCTCAAAGAATAGCAGAATAAAAAGAGGGATGACCGTTAAAATCGTAAAAGCCACGGAAAAGGAAGCGGATATCGGAGGAAGGAAAATTTCTCTGGTGCTTTATCCTGTAACAGTACGTGAAAATCTTGAACTTAACGGAGTCTCCTGGGGGGAGGGTGATATTGTAAGGCCTTCCCTGGATACCATGACGGATGATTATACCAACATAGTCGTAATAGACAAGGAAGTAAAGACAAAGGATGTGACTAAAACTATTAGGGCAGGACGGAAATACGTCCTTGATCCGAACGTTGACTCCGGCGTCGTAAAAGAGGAAAAGGGTAAGGATGGTGTTCAAAAGTATCAATACACCACCAAGTACCTTAACGGAAAAGCAGGCAAGACCGTAAAGAAGCTCATAGAGAAACAAAAGCCTGTGGAGACTGTAAACAGACTGGGTACCAGAGATACCGGTGAAACCGGAGATGTAAAAATAAAGAATACATTCAGCGCCGAATGCTCCGCTTATTATTCTGGAGAAAACTATAAAAGCTCTTCGGGAACCATTAGCAAGTTCGGAACCTGCGCTGTGGATACCACGGAAATCCCCCTGGGCACAAGGCTCTTTGTTGAAGGTTATGGCTATGCACTGGCTGTGGACACGGATAACCGACTCAGAGGAAAGCAGATTTCCCTTTATATGCGCAGTGAATCGGAAGTGAGTTCCTGGGGAAATCAGACAAAAAAAGTTTACATTCTTGAAACACCTTGATTATTTTTTCGGCAGGTAGTATAATCGGTTTATTAACTGGGCTATTTTTGTATGTTTTAAAAAGAGAGGATAATAATCGGAATATGCGACACTTAGGAAAAGTGACATGTTTAATACTTGCATTAGTTTTTGTTCTTGGCAGTTTTTCTTTTGCCGGTGCAGCGACTAAAAAGACACAGACCGTAAGGGCTGAATTTATGGGGGTTACAGGTGAAGTACAGGCTGAGCTTACTGACCCTTCAAGTCTTGAGGTTGACGTAAACGATTATTATAGATATATGACTGAGCTGGAAATCGGAAACGGCCTGACCATTCCCATGGAAAAGGAAGAAGACTACGAGGAAATGCTCAGGGTTGCCACAACTGAGGCAATTGAAAGTAACGAACGCCAGGTCCAGAAGAAAAAGGCCAGAAGATTAGATAAAGAGGTCCTTAAAAAGGCAAAGAAAGAGGCTATGGAAAAGGCAAAGGAAAACTTTGAATATAACTGGACTCTTCTCAATGAAAAAATGGAGCTTCCCAAGGACACAGAGGGAACCACCAAGACATACATGAATTACAAGACGGTAACTGCCAAAGGATCCAGACAGTACGCTCTGTTAAACAGTGAAAAGGCCTACACGAAGGATGGCTTCAGAATGTACGAAGATTGCTACTGCATAGCCCTTGGCTCATTCTACAGCAAGGTAATAGGCACGAAATTTGAAATCGAGCTTTCCACGGGAAAGAAGATAAAGTGCATTTTGGGAGACCAGAAATCTGACCGCCATACTGATGAAAATCACCAGTACGCGGTCAAGAATAAGGATATAGTCGAATTTATTATAGACGATCTCAATCTTCCCGGCGGAGACGTATCCGTAGTCCCCGGCTTTGAGGGAAGCGTTGTGAAAATCACGAAAATATGCGAGCCTGTAATGGGCCAGAACGAGTTATAAGTGCTCGACTCTGATTAAATTTGTTCTGCCTTCAATCTGTACGGGAGTACCACCGGTGATGACAATGTCGTCACCTTTTTTAATTATTCCCGATTCTTTCGCTGCGTCCAGGGAGGCCTCAAAGAGCTTGACGAAGGAGCTGTAGATCTTTGTCTTTATGGGTACGATCCCCCAGCAGAGAGACAGCTGATGATAGGTTTTCTTGTCCGGTGTACAGGCGATAATAAGTTCTTCGGGTCTGTACTTGGAAACACCTATGGCCGTTGCGCCGGATTTTGTAATTGCCAGAATGCATTTAGCCTCAAGGTCGTGAGCTGTTGTGCAGGCGGCATGGGCGATTGCATTTGTAGTGGTTAAGTTTTCGCTGTCTAAGGGAAGGTTTGAAAACATACCTAATATATAAGCGTCCTTCTCAGCCTGTACAGCAATTTTAGCCATAGCCTTTACTGCAGCTTCAGGATATTTTCCTGCAGCACTTTCACCTGAGAGCATTACTGCAGAAGTGCCGTCAAATACTGCGTTTGCCACGTCTGTCATTTCAGCCCTTGTGGGGGAGGGGTTTTCGGTCATTGATTCAAGCATCTGAGTTGCTGTAATTGAGATTTTCCCCTGTCTGTAACATTCGTGGATAATGCGCTTTTGTATTCCCGGAAGCTTTTCGTAGTCGATTTCAACGCCCATATCTCCGCGGGCTACCATAATTCCATCGCTGTACTTGAGTATTTTCTTGAAATTGGCCACCCCTTCTTTGTTCTCAATTTTAGCGATGATCTTAATGTTTTTCCCGCCGTTGTCGTCCAGGAATTTTCGCAGGTCGCGAACATCGTTTTCACTTCTGACGAAGCTGGCAGCAATATAATCCACGTCGTTTTTTATACCGAACAGCAGATCATCCTTGTCCTTTTTGCTGAGGTAGGTCATGTCGAGGGCTACGCCTTTGAGGGAAACCCCTTTGCGGTCGCTGATCTGTCCGCCTTCAGTTACCCTGCAGATAATATCTGTTTTTGTTGTCTCTTTAACGGTAAGTGTAATTAAGCCATCGTCAAGGAGTATTTTGTGTCCCTTTTTCGCATAGTCGGCCAGCTTGCTGTATGTTACCGATGCAATTTTATCGTTGCCCGTTATTTCTTTCGTCGTAAGAGTGAATTCATCACCTTTGTTAAGTGTGCATCCGCCGTTTTCAAATTTTCCAAGCCTTACTTCAGGACCCTTTGTATCGAGTAGCACGGCTCCCGGAAGACCCAGCTCATCACGGACCTTTCTGAATTTGGAGATTGTTTTTTTATGAGATTCGTGAGTGCCGTGGGAAAAGTTCAGACGGCCCACGTTCATTCCCGCTTTAAAAAGCTTCGCTATCATTTCTTCAGTATTTGATGCAGGCCCAAGGGTGCATATAATCTTTGTTCTTTTCATAATCAGTTTTTCCTTTCAATGAGTTTTCATCGAACTTTTCATCATTCATACCACATTATTATAGCAAGTTGGAGCCTCAAAGCAAATGTGATGAAAAAATGAAATGTTTGTAAAGAAACGGTGCCGGTGTTAAATCCGGTTTTTCATAGTGATATAATCCACACCGTGAAATTATTTTAAACAAAAGGGGTAATTGAAATGACTGGTTCAAAAAAAGTATTGTTTGCTGTTTTGATTGCAGTTCTTGGGGTGACGCAGGTGATTCCGACTGCTGTTTTTGCTGAAGAAAAGACTCAGCACGAAATGACAGAGGCTACTTCAGCCGTTGAATCGGCTAATGTTAAGGAAGTTGTTAAGACTGAAATAAAAGGCCTGGATAAAAAGAATGAATTCCTCATTTATTCAAAGGCTAGGGTTTCAGACACCATAAAAGTAAACCATGGAGTAGGTCGTAAGGTCTATCTTGAGAAAAAAGTCAATGGTAAATGGGTTGTAAAAAAGACTTATAAAGCAGCAAAAGGCGATAGAAGCAAAAGAATAAAAATAGATTACACTTCTTCATGCAAGGGGGATAAAGTATCGAAATACAGAATCAGAATCCCTGCAAAGACTGTAAATAAGAAAGTTGAAGTTGAAGAAGGAGTAGTCGTTAAAAAGACCACGGTATATAAACAGAAAATTAAGAAGACAAAGACCGTAGGCGAAAAATTCGAATGGCCTCTTCCGGGTAGACATCATATATCTTCAGGATTTGGCGGAAGAATGTGCCCATTCCACGGACGTGAATTCCACGCAGGAATAGATATTCCCGCAAGGACAGGTACAAAGGTCAGAGCGGCGGCAGACGGTGTCGTACTTAAAGCCGGAAGAGTAAGAAGCTTCGGAAAAAGAATAATAATTAAACACGGTAACAAGAAAACAACGACCTGGTACAACCATCTCAGCAGCATAAAAGTTAAAAAGGGACAGAAGATAAAGAGCGGACAGGTCATAGGCGGAGTGGGCAGCACAGGTGATTCCACGGGGGCACATCTTGACTTCAGAATCTATATAAACGGAAAAGCAAAGAACCCTCTGTCTCACGCAAAGAGAAAGTAATCGGCATAGTAATTCTTTGATGGAGCGCACAATACGGCGCTCCATTTTTTGCAGGAGTATTGCATAAATATAAATTGTAATGTATTATAAATCGCAAACCAATAATGTGAAAAAGGAAAAGAAATATGGGAATCAAAGTAGCAAAATTCGGCGGCACATCTCTTGCCGACGACATACAACTGGTAAAAATCAAAAATATCATAGATGATGACCCGGACATAAAATATGTAATCGTATCGGCGCCGGGGAAAAGATTCAGGGCAGACAATAAGGTTACGGATCTGCTGTACGGCATTAAGGCTCAGAAGGACAGCAATCTTCCTTACGACCAGACCTTTGACATAATTAAGAGCAGATTCGACGTAATGATGATGCATCTGGGTATTAAGCTGGATTTATCCGGTGAATACAAGAATATAATAGACCAGCTGGAAAACGGAGCCACAAAGGATTACATTGCCAGCAGGGGAGAATATCTGAACGCACTGATAACGGCCAAGTATCTGGGCTTTGATTTCATTGATGCGGCGGATTTAATTATGTTCGATGAAAGAGGCAGATTCCTCGAAGAAGAGACAAACGACAATATAGCCGCCATTCTTTCAGAGCACGAACATGCAGTTATTCCCGGATTTTACGGCAGCAAACCCAACGGAAAGATCAAGACCTTCAGCAGAGGCGGCTCGGACATTACAGGGGCTCTTGTGGCGCGAGCCGTAGGGGCTGAGGTTTATGAAAACTGGACCGACGTGTCCGGCTTCATGATTACGGATCCGAGAATTGTACCTAATGCGAGACACATAGAATATATTACATACAGGGAGCTTAAGGAACTTTCCCATATGGGTGCATCGGTTCTTCACGAGGATGCCATTTATCCGGCGAGAGCTGCGGGCATTCCCATAAAAATCAAAAACACTGAGCTGCCATCTCACCCGGGCACTCTCATAACAGAAGAGGTAGTGGAAAAGAACAAGGATCGCATCGTAACCGGATTCGCCGGCAGGAAGGGCTTCGCTCTCTTTTCCATCAAGAAGAGAGCCATTGAAGAAGACAAAGGATTCTACAGAAAGCTTGCCGGCGCTTTCGAAGACCGGGACTGTCAGATAGTCCATCTGCTCTCGGGAGAAGACAGCGCAGTGGTGGTAGTTCCAAATAGCAGCATCGAAGAAAAGAGGCTGGATATAGTTGATGACCTTTATGACCAGCTGAGAGCCGAAAACGTGGAGGTCTTCGACGATGTTGCTCTGGTGGCAGCTGTAGGTGAAGGCATGAAGACAATTCCCGGAGTCTACGAGAAGGTGCTTGACTCCCTCACTGCAGAAGGCATTGAAACGGGAATGATATTCCAGGGTCTCAGAAGGACCAACCTGATTGTAGCCGTACTGGGCAAGGATTACTCAAGAACCATACGTACAATTTACAAAGCACTGGAGAATAAATAGGCGTTTCACGGGGACAGGCTT
>DFGY01000087.1:0-4592 GCA_002372505.1 Firmicutes bacterium UBA3738 | reverse complement strand
GCCTGTCCCCGTGAAACGCTAGAACTAACAAATAGGGGGTTGACATAGGGGATATATAGATATAACATATTTAGAAATTGAGATAGAGGCTGCGCTTCATCATCAGTAACGGTTTTACACCAAATGCCACTGAGGGCAGAAACCGTGAAAGGGGTTGGCGCCGAGGCCGGACGCATCTCAGGGGCGTTCATAGGCTGGGCGGACGGAATAATATCCGGACGACTGTCGCAAGAGATTGCGGGGAGCTATCCTTGATAAGAAATTATTTTCGTATGTGAATTATCAAGCAGCTCTTTTATCGCAAGCAGAGCTGCTTTTTCTTATCCGGCGTCTCAATGCAATAAACTAATTCCAATTTAATACTAGAAAGTACCATTAGGAGGAACAGACGATGAAGAAGAGAATTTTTACAGGTTGCGCAACAGCGCTGGTGACACCGCTCGATGAGAATGGTGTAAACTTCGATGCTTACGGCAGACTTATTGACTGGCAGATCGAAGAGGGGGTTGATGCCTTGGTAGTTGCAGCAACAACAGGTGAAGGCTCAACACTTTCAGACGTAGAGCACAAGGCTGTAGTACGCTACGCAGTTGAAAGAGTTAACGGCAGAGTGCCTGTAATTGCAGGTACAGGTTCAAACGACACTTCCTACGGAATCCAGCTGACGCAGCAGGCCTGCGAAGACGGAGTAGATGGCGTACTCGTTGTAACACCTTACTACAACAAGTGCACCCAGAACGGACTGGTTAAAATGTATAACGAATATGCAGACGCAAGCTCCGTTCCCGTTATCGTTTACAACGTTCCTGGAAGAACAGGTGTAAACATTGCGCCGGAAACATATGCAAAGATTGCTGAGCACGAAAACATTGTGGCTATTAAAGAAGCTAACAACGATATAGCTCAGATAACTCACACAATGTCACTGGTACAGGGCAAGCTGGACCTTTATTCCGGTAACGACGACCAGATCGTACCCCTCATGGCAGTAGGCGGAATCGGCGTAATATCAGTACTTTCAAACGTGGCTCCCAGAGCTACTCACGACATGGTTGCAAAATTCATGGAAGGTGATATTGAGGGAGCCTGCCAGCTGCAGCTCCAGTACAGAGACCTGATTAAGTGGCTCTTCTGCGAGGTTAACCCGGTACCTGTAAAGGCAGCCGTATCAGCAATGGGATTCTGTGAGAATTATCTCAGAGCACCACTTTATCCGATGGAAGCAGAGCACGAAGAATGCCTGCTCACTTCAATGAGAGCACTGGGGTTGATAGAGTAATGATTAAGGTAATAGTAAACGGTGCGGCCGGTCACATGGGCCGCATCGTAGTAGATAAGGTAAAAGAAGATCCGGAGCTTACTCTGGCGGCAGTCGTAGATCCTTACGATGATGAAATGCTTAGTTCGGTCGAAGGCGTCGCAAGTGAAGATGACGTTGTAATCGACTTTTCAAATCACGAAGGAACGGCAGATCTTCTGAAAGCGTGTGAAGAAAAGAACCTTCCCGTAGTTCTCTGTACAACAGGGCACACGGAGGAGGAACTAAAGTTAATAGACGAAGCCTCAAAGAACATTGCCATATTCAGATCGGCAAACATGTCCGTAGGTGTGGCTTTGGTGGCCAAAATAGTGGAAGAGGTAGCGGCTAAGTTTAACGGGGAAATCGAAATACTCGAAGCCCATCACAACAGAAAGCTGGATGCCCCCAGCGGCACGGCCATAATGCTGGCAGATGCAGCTAAGAAGGCACGTCCCGATTCATCTTTCGAGTGCGGCAGGAGCGGTCAGCACAAGCGGAAGAACAATGAAATAGGTATTAATTCCATCAGAATGGGAAATATCGTCGGCATGCATGAAGTAATGTTCGGAACCGACACCCAGACCATTACCATTAAGCACGAAGCTCACGACAGAGCCCTCTTTGCCGACGGTGCTATTGATGCGGCAAAGTTCCTGGTAGGAAAGGCTCCCGGCCTTTACAACATGGACGACTTGCTAGGTGAATAAAGAAAGCGAAAGAAAGAAGGTAAGTAATATGAAAGTAGGAATTGCAGGCTACGGCAACCTGGGAAGAGGTGCCGAAGCAGCTATAAGTCAAGCTGAAGATATGGAGCTTGTAGGCGTATTTACCCGCCGCGATCCATCTACAGTGAAGATTCACAGCGACGCCCCCGTTTATTCATTTGATGACATGGATAAAATGGCTGATGAAATCGATGTAATGATTATCTGCGGCGGCAGTGCCACAGACCTTCCCGAGATGACCCCGGCTCTGGCATCAAAGTTTAATGTGGTAGACAGCTTTGACACCCATGCCAATATTCCGGAGCATTTTGCCAATGTTGATGCTGCGGCAAAGGCTGCGGGTAAAATCGGAGTCATAAGTGCAGGCTGGGATCCCGGTTACTTTTCCATTGCAAGAATATATGCAAACAGCGCACTTCCCTGTGGAACGGATTATACATTCTGGGGAAGAGGCGTGAGCCAGGGACACAGCGATGCCATCAGAAGAATAGAAGGCGTCCTTGACGCTCGTCAGTATACAGTTCCTGTGCCTGAGGCAGTTGACAGAGTATTAAGCGGGGAAAACCCGGAGCTTACCACAAGGGAAAAGCATACCCGTGAGTGCTTCGTCGTTGCCGAAGAGGGCGCGGACAAAGAAGAAATTGAAAGGCAGATTGTAACCATGCCTAATTACTTCGATGATTACGATACAACCGTAACCTTCGTTACCCAGGAAGAGCTGAACCGGGATCATGCAGGACTTCCTCATGGCGGTCAGGTAATAAGAAGCGGACGGACCGGATGGGACAGGGAATATCACAATACATTCAGATTCATGCTGGATCTGGATTCAAACCCATTCTTCACGAGCAGCATTCTCGTAGCGGCAGCGAGAGCCGCCTACAGAATGAGTCAGGCAGGGGAGAGCGGCGCAAAGACAATGCTGGACATTCCGCCGGTAATGCTGCTTCCTGAAAGCCCCGAGTACGCTAGAGCACACTTGCTGTAAATAATAGGAGATTTAGAAAATGAGCAATAACACTCCCATGCTTTACGATAATTTAAATGTAAATGAAGCAGGACATTTGACAATTGACGGTATTGATGTAACAGAGCTGGCCCAGGAATATGGCACGCCTCTGTATGTACTTAGCGAAGACAGGATTCGTGAAAACTGCAGAAAGTACACCCGCGCCATGAGCCGGGTCTTCAGAGAGGGCTCAATGCCTCTCTTTGCAGGCAAGTCTCTTTGCTTTAAAGGCATATATCCAATTATCGACGAGGAAGGCATGGGAGCCGATGTAGTGTCACCTGGTGAACTGTTTACCTGCCTGGCGGCAGGATTCCCAAAGGAGAAGATGTTCTTCCACGGCAACAATAAAACTGATGCAGACATTGAATACGCCCTTGACAGCGGCATAGGATTCTTCGTTGTAGACAACTTCAATGAGCTTGAAGCCCTGAACAAAGCAGCAGGGGAGAGAGGCATTGTCCAGAAGGCCCTCCTCAGGGTTACTGTAGGCCTTGACCCTCATACTTTTGAAGCGGTAAACACAGGTAGAATAGATTCTCAGTTCGGCATTCCCATAGAGACGGGACAGGCTGAACATTTCCTCAAGGCTGCAATAGATGCGGAGAATGTAGATGTGCTGGGATTCCACAGCCATATTGGATCTCAGATTATGGACAGCGGATCCTTCTGCGACCAGGCGGACATTCTTCTTGGATTTGCTGCTGACATGATGAACAAATACGATTACACTGCAACTTACTTTAACATCGGCGGAGGCTTCGGAGTCCGCTACACGGAAAAGGATCCGGTGGTGGACATTGAGAAGAACATTGAGGAAATTGCCGAGCACATAAAAAACGGCTGTGAAAAAACCGGATTCCCGGAGCCGATTATATTCATGGAGCCGGGCCGCAGTATAGTTGCCGATGCCGGCGTGACTCTCTATGAGACAGGTGGAATAAAAACAGTAGACGGATACAGGGAATATATTACCGTTGACGGCGGAATGACTGACAACCCAAGGTTTGCCCTGTACAAGTCTGAATATACTGTCCTCAACGCAAGCAGAGCCTCAGAGGAGGCAGACTTTGAATGCACCGTAGCCGGCAGATGCTGCGAAAGCGGTGACAGAATAGCCGAGGATATAAAAGTACAAAAGCCGGAAAGAGGAGATATAATTGCCGTCCTTGGTACGGGCGCGTACAATTATGCTATGTCAATGAACTATAATCGTATACCGAAACCGGCTATGATCTTCACGAAAGAAGGCACTCACAGGCTGACTGTCAGGAGACAGACATTTGAGGATTTAATTTCTTGTGAAATTTAAATTTTCTCCTTGACACACACAAATCAAGATGGTAGTATATTTCATGCAGTTGAAAATTGCATGGCGGCGTAGCTTAGCTGGCTAGAGCGTTCGGTTCATACCCGAAAGGTCGCTGGTTCAAGTCCAGCCGCCGCTACCAAAAATGTGGGCGCATAGCTCAGCTGGGAGAGCACCTGCCTTACAAGCAGGGGGTCATAGGTTCGAGTCCTATAGCGTCCACCATTGCCGACTTAGCGTAATTGGTAG
>DFGY01000089.1 GCA_002372505.1 Firmicutes bacterium UBA3738 | reverse complement strand
CCAGCTGAGCTAATGGTGCTCATCAACGCTTGAATAGTTTATCATTTTGATATACCCGTGTCAACCGCAAAATTAAAATATATGTTCATGTGTTTTGCCAATTTTGATAGTCACATCTTCATTTAGTCCGGCTTGATAAGCATATTCTTGCCAGTTTGACACTGCTTGTGAAACACATGAGATGATATTATTTGCTCTTGAATGGCTTATGTTCATTGTATTTGAACACTGTATCAAGTCATCCAAATTAATGAAGTCGCGCTTCCCATTAATAGTCATTTGGTGACTGCCGGTCCATATCCCACCCGGATTATATGCGTAAGTAATATCATATGCCGGTGCCAGTGACCAAATGCCATCCTTATCCATGAGAAAAGAAATATTTTTAACATGGTCATCTTGATTTCGCGCCATAACATTAAACACCATTCTTTTGTACAATTCTTCTGTTTCTTTCTGACCCATCCCCAGCAATCTGATAACTTTTGCCGCCTGCTCATAACTATATACACCGGGTATATTGTAATCGTAATGAGCCAGGGCACCAAGGGTCTGCATATGCAATTTATCACCCTTGTCACCTATCCTATCAAATCTCTTTGTCATGAAATGACAAATCCCTCCCTCGCTGAAGAGTCTACACTCATTCATTTCAATTCCTGCAGCCAGGGCCATTAGATAATATGCATATTCAATCTTTGTATATTCGGGTCTGTCTACTTCCTCTTTATCCCTATTTCCCTCAACGTTTCCGAATTTAATAAGCCAATATTCGTATCCATCACCCGGATTAATTTGGCCCGAGCGAATGTCCCCGGTTTTTTCATTCCATGCCACAATAGCTTTCGCGCGTGCACCACCTGCTGATGTTCCGACTTTTATTATTTGTTCCATCAAGTGAGAATCATTTCTATAGCTCGTTTTATACCGTTGGCTAAGAATATCTGAAGCCAAGCCCGCCAACTGATTCGCTTGTATTCTTTCATATTCTGTCGGATAATCCGACAATGCCGGAACAAACTCAAGTGCTCCCATGCCACGTTTTCCCGTGTAACATAATTGCTCGATTACATTTAATGATTCTCTGTCTCTGCCTTGGGATGCAAGCCATGCATCAAGAATAATGTTTCCGAATTTGTCCGGCAAAGAATCAGCCAGCAATCCCGGCAACCCTCTAAATGATTGTTCTGATAACTCAGGGAATGAATAAACACGTTCCGATAAAGGCATCATTATAGGAGACACTTCAATTCCGCTCTTTATAAAATCTTTATCATATTCAAACCTTGAAGTTCGGTTATCATCTTGTAACGCGACTATTCCAATTCTGGTTCCCCATAAATAAACTTCTGCAGCATTTGTCATTTGTCTTCACCCCAAACCCAATTTCGTTTTACATTTACCTTGCTTTTCCCTGCACGCACACGCTTTTTTCCCATATCCAAATAATTACTAGGCCTTATACTTTGATCATCAATAATGATATTTAGTTTGTCAGCCTGATTAATCCCGCGGAGAACATTTATAAATACCGACAGTTTAACATCCCCTCCGTTTTCAATGTTACTAATAGTTCTCAAAGATACCCCTGCCATATCTGCAAGCTCCGACTGCTTTACATTCATCGCTACTCTGGTGTCCCTTATTCTCTTTCCAAGCTCTTTGATTATTGACTCGTTAGAATCTAAATTAGTTATATGCATTGCACGCCACCTTTTATCAGAATCAGTTATAATCTGTTGATGGCATAATCGTAACATAAAAACAAATAACACGCAAGACTTTGCACTTTAACGCCCGTTTTACCATCTAACATGCAACTACTTGCTATTTATAATGTGCGATGCGTGCATTTCACGGCCGGCCAAAATTCCCGGCAAAAGATTTTTGATATTTTTTGTCTTTGTTAATTTTAACTTAATGACCGGGGTGTAATATTGACTCAAGATAAAGAAAAAGGCCTTTTGAAGCAATACGTAATTACCATATAGAGGAAAAGAAAGGGAAGTTATTATGAAAAAGATATTTAAAAAAGCAACTGTCTGGGTCACGGCACTGACCCTGGTACTGGGGACCGCCATCGTTCCCGCATCAGCCGCAGCCAAACCGACCATCGAAGACGTAGACTATAACGGCAAGGGCACCGTCGAGGTTGAATTCGCCAAAGACGTAAAGTATAAGAAGGCGAAAGTCACAGTCAAAGACAACAAAGGCAAGAGCTACAAAGCCAGTATTACCAAGAAGGACTCCGACGATCTGAAGTTCAAAATAAACAAAGCAAAGAAGAATCGTACTTATACATTCAAAATCAAAGGTGTAAAAAATAAAGGAACTAAAAAGTTCGTCACAGTAGCAGGAAAGGTTAAAGCTCCGAAGAAGGCAGTAGCGGCAAAGACGTTAATCGGAAAAGAAGAAGCCAAGTCAATCGCATTCCAGGATGCAGGCGTTGCAGAGGCTGACGCAAAAGCAGTAAGAGTCGAATTCGACTACGATGACGGCATTGCAGTTTACGAAGTGGAATTCCGCACAGCCGATGCCAAGTATGAATACGATATCGCCGGCAAGAGCGGAAGAATCCTGGAAAGGGACAAAGATGTGTTTAGGAAACCAGCACCCAGAAAGCCCGCACAGCCTGTAGTAGACAACAATGCAAACACTGAACCTACACCACCTGAGGCCACAGCATACATCGGCACAGAAAAAGCGAAAGAAATTGCTCTGGCTGACGCAGGTCTTACAGCTGCACAGGTTCGTTACAACAAGGCAAAGCTTGACCGCGAAGACGGCAGAATGGTTTACGAAGTAGAATTCGCAAGAGGCCAGATGGAATACGAATATGAAATCGACGCCGTTAGCGGAGACATTGTAAAGAAAGACGTAGAATACGACGACTAAAAATAAAATTAAGATAATTCGACCCAACCCTATATAGCCCCCGCGCAATTAATAAGGCGGGGGTTTTATATTCTCAATCATGCTGATATTCTCCAACATTTAATTCATATACGAAGAAATGTTGGAAATGTTGGTGGAGTAAATGCCCTGGGGGAATCTGAGAAACTGGTTTTTTCCAACATTTTTTTCTATACAGAAATAATGTTGGAATCAAAGATGGTTTAACTAGCTTATTAATCTCGATTATGCTGATATTATCCAACATTCAATCCATATACAAAGAAATGTTGGAAATGTTGGTGGAGTAAATGCCCTGGGGGAATCTGAGAAACTGGATTTTTCCAACATTTTTTTCTATACAGAAATAATGTTGGAATCAAAGATGGTTTAACTGGCTTATTAATCTCAATCAAGCTGATAATTTCCAACATTTAATCCATATACGAAGAAATGTTGGAACGGTATAGTTTGCCGAAAACAGCCGAAAAGTATTTTGTACGAGAAAACAAAAATAATATCGCCAGTAGGCCATACCATTTTTGGCTGGCTTTTGTTGTAAAAGTCGGCTTTATCATGTATAATATGTTGGACTAATTTTCAGGCGATTTGAATAAAGAGAGAAAGGAATGGTTGAAGAAGGAATGAATTACGGACTAATTACAGCTCTTTGTGCAATTTTAATGCTAGCTTTAATGGTAGTAGCAATATTTATATGGAAGAGTAAAGTTGACCAGCAACTAATAGCCCTGAAGAGAATTGGTGAAATGATGAAGAAGAGCGGCATGGACATGGATCCTGATCAGTTCCAGGGTTACGACCAGCAGATAAACTATCAGCAGCCATATGCAGAGCCACAGTTTGAGCAGCCCGTAGCACCCGCAACACCTCAGACACAGCCGGAATTCCAGCAGCCTGAAATGGAACAGCCTCAGGTTCAGCCCGAACCGGAAATCGCTTTCGCAGCACCGCAGCAGCCGGTACAGGAACAGTATGTAGACCAGAATGTAAATGAAGGATTCGCACCGGACAATCCAATGTTTAAGTTCCAGCAGCAGGCACAGGAATTTGTAGAAGAAAGAAATATAATGCCTCAGGCACCGGAAGCAATGCCCCAGGCACCACAGTTTGCGCAGCCGAAATTCACACAGCAGGTGTTCGCACAGGCACCAGAATTTCCCCAGGCACCGCAGTTCGAACAGCCCGCAGCACCGCAGCAGCAGTTCGCACAGCAGGCTCAGCCTGCCGCACCTCAGGCACCTCAGTATAAGCAGCCGCAGAATCCCAACGTAGTGGTTTCTGATATCGCAGGAATGGGTACCCATCATCAGGCTAGCGCACAGATGCAGCAGAATATGCAGGAGCGCGTGCACATGCAGACACAGCAGGCCATGGCTGAAAAGTACAACATGGCTAAGAGCGGAAAAGTATACGACAAAAGCGAGATAGAATCCATCATCAAGGACTAACTTGGAGGATAGCAACTAATGATATGTAAAACATGCGGAAGAGTACTCAGCGATGCAGACAGTTTCTGCCCGACTTGCGGAGCCACAGTGGAATCCGAGCCGGGGCAGAAAGAGGTTGTATTCCACGCGCCACAGAGGGATTTCGAGTGGGATGTTCATGCCTTCCCGGGAGATGCTCCAAAGCCGACGGAAGATACAAACTTCGACTGGGGAATTTCCGCAAACGAATTTAGACGCAGACCGAATGTGGAACAAAGCCAGCCACAGCAGACTGTAGCAGCGCAGCAATCTGCGCAGGGTCAGTGGCAGACTTTTCAGCAGCCGCAAGCCCAGCAGCCACCGCAGCAGGTAGCTCCTCAGGCACTGCAGTTTGAGCAACAGGTACAGCAGCCAGTACAACAAGTTACACAGCAGCAGATGGCGCCGCATCAACCGGTTCAGCAGACAGTTCAGCCGGTTCAGCCTCAGGCTCCCGCAGAAGAAGAACCGAAAAAATCCAAGGGCGGATTTTTCGCGCGCTTTAAAGATAGAAAGATGACTGTAGAGCAGCCGGTAATTACTGATGAAATGATTGCCGAGGCCCAGAGAGAAAAACTCGAAGCTCAGAAGCAGGAATTAAGAGCGGCCGCAGCGGCAGAGCAGGCAGCACAGAAGCCTCAGTTCGCAGCACAGCCGGAAGCAATGCAGGCACAGGAGCAGCCCACTTCGCCGACTAAAAGAGAGCACGTGGAATTCGACTGGAATCAGCCGGCACCTTCCGAAGCGCCGGCATCTGAGCAGGCTCAGGCTCAGCCCGAGCAGCAACCTCAGCAGCCCGAGCAGATCCAGCCCGAACAAAAACCCCAGCAGGTTAAATCCAGCAGCGTGCCCGAGGCGGTATTCACTCAGAATGAACTTAAGGCGGATCGCCCAAGCGACATTACCGGTGAGGCTCTGGAAAGAGAGCTCTTTGGCGGCGCCGCAGTTACGGGAATGGTTGACGGAGGCGAAGGCCTTAGCAGACAGACTGCGAGAATCGACCAGTTCTACACATTCAATAGAAAGAATGAAGAGTTCCAGAAACTTCTCGATGACGAATATGATAAATTCCGCGCAGGTAAGCCCTTTGACAACTCTACCTTCGCGGCTAACGTCGAGGCGATAAAGGAGAGAGACCTTGAGAGAATGATTCCAAGAGTCGATGGCCCGGAGGTTGCCTTTGACAACAGACAGACCAGCGTATTTCAGCCCATATCCGATGAGCCCGTAGCAGTTGACGAAGACTTCGACGACCCGGAAAAAAGGGCGGCGGCAGCGGCAATGACCATTGCTTCATCGCCGGTAATTGCCGACGAGGAAAAGATACGCGAAATGTTCGGCACGTCCACAGGCGACAAGGCTGCGGAAAAGCAGACTGACCGGCAGACGGAAGAGCAGGCAAAGCAGAAGGCTAAAGAAGAGGCAGCAGAGCAGAAGAGACTAAAGAAAGAAGCAAAGGAAAAAGCAAAGAGAGAAAAGAAAGAGCAGAAAGCCAAAGCCAAAGCAGAAAAAGCTCGGGCGGGAAAAGCCTCAAGTGACTCAGCAGCAGGAGCAGTAGGCACAACAGATGCCACCCGGACGGCAGCCGTGGCACGGACAGGCGCGGAACCCCCTGCAAATGCTGACGAAGCGGTTCAGAAGGCGGCAAAGAAGGAAGAGCAGCAGAGCAAAGTCGGAAAGATTATCATCATAATTCTTTCGGTGATTCTTGCCCTTCTGGTAATCGCCCTCGGACTTAAAATCATCGCTCCGGACAGCATCCTTTCCCAGAAGATAGACAACATTGCAGACAGCGTAATGACTGTTTTCACAGGTGACGAGGAAGAGCAGGAGCCGGCCAGCGTGGACGACGAGAGCAGGGAAGACTTTAACAGCGACCTTACGGGAGTCATCCAGGAGTCCGTTGACGACAACTTCAACAATCTCATTGCCCAGGTTGCCTACGACCCGGAGCTGACATACGAAAAAAAAAAAGAATAAATACAAAGATAAAGACTTAAAAGATTCCGTACCCATTACAGATAACGTATGGTACGAGCAGGAAGACGGCAAGAAACTCTACCTTGACGAAGCAATTGTCAAGAATGTGGTTCGCTTTGAATCCCAGTGGCAGTCAATGATTCGCGAAGGCAGAGAAGCCGTTCTTTCATTAGTAGACGAAGACTCAAAACTCTATGAAGAGATAGATAATTCCTTCGAGACAAACCCCACCAGCGAATTCAAACAGCTGGACATCGGTGAGATCAGAAGGGACAGAAACAGTTACTACTACGTTTGGGTGCGTGAGACCAAGGACGACAGCGTAAAAGAAAAAGTTTACAAAATCATTGACGACCAGAGGAATATGCAGTTCGTCGGTTACACCCAGCTATAGGAGGATTCAGTTGGAAAACGAGAATGTAAAGAAAAAAAGAAAGTTCGGTCTTAAGGGGCTGTTCATCGTCCTGTTTATTATCATTGGCCTGTTCACAGCGCTAATCGGATTCATTACGGATTTTCTATGGTTCAAGGAACTCGGATATGTAAGCGTATTCTTAAAGCAGCTTTTGACGCAGCTGAAGATTGGAATTCCCACCTTCATTATCGTCACGCTGCTTTCCTACATTTATTTTAAATATCTGAAACTGAACTATTACAAAAAAGTCGAGTCCCGCACACCTGATCACAGCAAGCAGGTGAATTTAATTTCATGGGGAATGGCGGCGCTCTTCGGCGGCGTTGTGACTTACTTTGCAGTGACGAGAATGTGGTTCGACTCACTTAAGTTCGTCCACAGCACAGACTTCGATCTGGACGATCCACTCTTTGGATTCGACTCTTCATTCTATGTAATGAAGCTGGATTTCATAAAGGAACTCAATTCCCTCTTCCTTATAATCCTGGTGGTCCTCATTATCATGACCCTGGTTTATTACGCCATACTCATGGGTAGCAGACGCCCCACGATTTTCGAGAGCAACGAAGGACCGACAAGCACCGATGAATATTTCTACGACCCGGGAGTAAACAGCTTTGTAAACGGCGCAGGAATATTCGACGGAGTAAAGAAAGCTTTCGGCCAGCGCACCGGTGGCACAGGCGCAGGCACCGGCGGCACAGGATGGCAGCCGCCCAAAACCGATAAAGATAATCTAAGGCAGCTCCTGGCAATTGCCTCAAAGCAGCTGACAATTGTGGGAATCGCCTTCTTCATAATGCTGGGGATACACTTCTTCCTCAAGCAGTTCGACCTGCTCCACGCCCACACCGGCGTTGTATACGGAGCCGGCTACACGGACACCCACATTACCCTTTGGGTATACAGAATACTCATGGGCCTTTGCGTCCTGGGAATATTTGCGGTAATTATCGGAGTTAAAAAGCACCGCTTCAGATTCATCATCGGCGTACCTGTAATAATGGTTATCATCAGTCTTCTCGGCGGCGGAGTGGGAATGCTGGTTCAGAACTTCATCGTATCGCCAGATGAAATTAGCAAGGAAAGCAAGTACCTGAAGCGCAACATCGAGTACACACAGCAGGCCTACGGTCTTGCCGATGTTAAGATCAAGTCATTCCAGGCGGAGGAAGACCTGACTAGCGAAGACATTAAAAACAACGACGCCACCATGTCCAACATCAGAATAAACGATTACTCACCTACGGAGAAATTCTACAACCAGACTCAGAGCATCAGGCAGTACTACGAATTCGAGAACGTGGACGTGGACAGATACAATGTGAATGGGGACTACACCCAGACATTCCTGGCACCCAGAGAAATCGACGAAGAAAAAATCAGCGAGACCTGGCTTAACAGGCACCTTAAATACACACACGGATACGGCATTACCATGTCAAGAGTCGACAAGATCACAGCCAGCGGCCAGCCGGACATGATAGTTAAGAACATTCCGCCTGTATCCAGCGTCAAGGAAATCGACATCACAAGACCGGAGATTTACTTTGGCGAGCAGACCAACGAATACATAATCGTCGGCACCAACGAAGACGAATTCGACTACCCGGACGGGGATTCAAATAAATACACCAGATACGAAGGGTCTGCGGGAATAAAGATGAACCTGCTCAACAGGCTCATGTTCGCAGTGAGAGAGCGCAGCTTCAAGCTTCTCGTATCATCGAACATCAAGAGCAAGTCCCGCATAATCATTAACCGCAACATCGAGCAGCGTCTGTACAAGATTATGCCTTACCTTGAATACGACGACGATCCCTACATGTGCACCACCGGCGGCAAGCTTTACTGGATCGTGGACGCTTACACGACGAGCAACAAATTCCCATACTCAGAGCCTTTCGACGAGTCGGGAACAAACTACATCAGAAACTCAGTCAAGGTGGTCATCGACGCATATAACGGCGACTGCAGTTACTACGTGGTAGACGACACGGATGCCATAGCCAAGACATTCCAGAAGATTTATCCCAAGCTCTTCAAGGACGGGGATGACATGCCCGAAGGAATCAAGGAACACATCCGCTACCCCAACAAGATTTTCGAGACTCAGTCCAAGGTGTACAGACGTTACCACATGAACGACGTGAAGGTCTTCTATCAGAACGAGGACATGTGGGATATATCAAATGAAATCTACGGCACCAAGGAAGTGGAGATGGAGCCTCACTATTACATCCTGAATCTTCCGGGAGAAAAGAAAGAGGAATTCGTAAACTCCATTCCTTACACGCCGAAGGATAAAAAGAATCTGACGGGACTCTTCGTCGCCAGAAGTGACGGGGATCACTACGGCGAGCTGGTTCTCTACAAGCTGCCAAAGAACAAGGTCACCTACGGCCCCATGCAGATCGAGGCCCAGATAGACCAGAACACTGAGATTTCAAAGGAATTCTCACTGTGGAATTCGGCAGGCTCAGAGTACAGCCGCGGCAATATGTTCGTCATCCCAATCGAGGATTCACTCCTCTACGTAGAGCCGGTATACCTGGAGGCCACCAACTCCTCCATTCCGGAAGTCAAGAGAGTAATCGTCGCATACGGTGACAAGATTGCCTACAAGCCAACTCTGGCTGAGGCCTTAGACGAGCTCTTCGGAGAAGGCAGCGGCGACCAGTACAGCGGCGGCGACATCAGCGGCGGCGGTCAGAGCGACGGCGGCAAGGAAGAAAAGGTGCTGACCCAGTCAGAAATAATTAAGAAAGCACAGGATGCTTACGACGATGCGCAGGCGGCCATGAAGAAGGGCGACTGGGCTGAGTACGGAAAGCAGATGGATGAGCTTGAGAAGTATTTGAAAGAACTTAAATAAAGGAAGTGTGAATTATGGTTTTATTCGATTACAATTTCGATAAGATGCTCTACGTGATTCCACCCGAAGCCCACGACAAGAAGAGCGTGGCGGGAATTCTCCAGGATCACCCTGAAGTAAAATTCGTATCCTTGGTGGGCATAGATATCGGCGGTCACGACACCGACGAGAAAATCCCGGTGAAGCTGTTCCTGGAGGACTTTGATAAACTCATGGAGAGCGGCGTCCAGACCGACGGTTCCTCAGTAGTGCTCCCGGGCATTGCGGATCTATCCAACGCCAAGGTGGACATCATTCCCGACAAGGACGTGAACTGGTACGTAGATCACAACTACAAAAATATTTGTACAAACACCGGTCTTCCAATAGGGACCTTAAGAATACCCTCATTCCTGAGGCACAACGATGTAGATAACGTAGGCGCCAGAGTAACTCTGAACCAGAGCATCGACGCATTCACACAGGAGCTTAAAGACCTTCTCAAGGCATATCCTTACGTCTTTGATAATCTCCAGGTGGACAGCGTAGACGACATAGAAGAGTTCGTTCTCACCGGAGCCACGGAGCTGGAATTCTGGGTCAAGACTCCGGAAGACGACGCGGACAAGGTCCAGCTTTCCACTGCTCAGATGCTGAAGGAGCAGTATTGGAAGAGGACCATCGGAGCAGTAAGGAGCAGTCTTGAGCGCACCCTTATGGTAATGGACCACTACGGCTTCGGCGTGGAAATGGGCCACAAGGAAGTAGGCGGCGTAAAGGCTGAAATGGACGGCACTGGCCACTTCAATCACGTAATGGAGCAGCTTGAAATCGACTGGAAATACTCAAGCGCCCTTCAGGCGGCAGACAACGAGAATCAGATAAAATACATCGTCCGTGACATATTCAGAATGTACGGACTGGCAGTAACATTTAACGCCAAGCCCATTGAAGGCGTAGCCGGAAACGGTGAGCACACTCACATCGGTCTGGCGGCCAGACTGAAAAACGGCAAGATGGTAAACCTCTTCGCGCCGAAGGATTTAGAAGAAGACTACATGAGTCCTCTTGGCTACGGAGCACTCATGGGGATTCTCAAGAACTACGACATAATCAACCCCTTCGTCTCATGGAACAACGACGCCTTCAACAGACTAAAGCCGGGCTACGAAGCTCCGGTCTGCGTAGTTACTTCCCTGGGACACAACGTGAAGACACCATCCAGAAACAGGACCGTCCTCATCGGACTCATAAGAGACATGTCCAGCCCACTGTCATACAGATTCGAGCTCAGGTCTCCAAACCCCAAGAGCAATACCTACCTGGTATGTGCCAGTGCTTACATGGCAATGCTGGACGGAATAAAGGCAGTGCTGGAGGCAGGGAAGACTTCCAAGGAACTGGAAAAGTCACTGTCCAAGGACTACGGCACACCTGACTTCTATCTGGAGACGGACCGTATATATCGAAGCGAGAAGAACCTTTTCGAAGAGTACACCCAGGAAGAGCGTGATAAATTCTTTGGCCATGCACCGAGAAATGTATGGGAAAACATAAAGGTTCTGGACGAGCAGACAGAGCGCACGAAGATATTCGAGACCGACGGTGTAATGCCCAGAGTCACCATTGATTCATATAAACAGGCTGTAATATCACAGTGGAAGACAGAGCTTCACGACCGTATTGTGCCTAACGTAATGGACCGTCTGAGAGCGGCAGTAAAGCTTCACGACGACGAGACGGGCAACGACTACGACGAGGCAATGTGGAAGGAAATAGATGAACTCAGGCACGAACTCGGGCGCAACACCCTGTCGGAGAAGTGCCTGTTGACGAGAATAAAGGACGCCCTCGACGAAGGGCAGTACGATGCAGCATCGGATATGCAGATAGAAATGCAGGAGAAATTCGAAAAGCTCCAGAGCCTGTATCAGACGTACAAGCGCAATCTGTTTTAAGTAGATAAAAATTAAAAAGTGGTCATCATTGGATAGGCCGCAAATATAAACGAGGAGAAGCAAAATGTTAGACGTAAAAAGAGTAAGAGAAAACTTTGAAGAAGTAAAGGCAGCCGTAGAGCGTAGAGGCCAGGGAGACTTTGGCATTGACAACATCATTAAATACGACAAAGAGAGAAGAGAACTTCTGGCCGAAGTAGAAGCTCTGAAAAACAAGCAGAGCGTAGCCGGAAAGGACATTCCCAAGATGAAGAAGGCCGGGGAAGATACAACGGCTCTCATGGCAGAGCTTAAGGAACTGGCTGACAAAATCAAGGTTATGGATAAGGATGTAGCAGAAGTAGAGGCTAAGCTGAGAGAGGCTCAGCTGGGAGTTCCAAACACACCACATCCCACAGTACCTACAGGCGTAGACGACAGTGAAAACGTTGAAGTGAGAAAAGTCGGCGAGCCTACACAGTTCTCCTTCGAGCCTAAGGCTCACTGGGACATCGGTACAGATCTGGGAATCCTGGACTTTGACAGAGCGGCCAAAATCGCCGGCACAAGATTTACGGTTTACTGCGGCCTGGCATCGAGACTGGAGCGCTCCTGCATCACTCTCATGCTGAACATGCACACGGAAGAGCACGGCTACACAGAGTACCTGCCGCCATTCCTGGCAAATCGCTACGCCATGACCGGCACAGGCCAGCTGCCTAAATTCGAAGACGACATGTTCGACGTACCGGCTAAGGACTTCTTCCTTATTCCAACTGCAGAGGTACCACTGACAAACCTTCACGCAGACGAAATTCTTTCAGAAGAAGACCTGCCCATGTACCTTACAGCATACACACCGTGCTTCCGTAAGGAAGCCGGCTCAGCAGGCAGAGACACTCGCGGCCTCATCAGACAGCACCAGTTCCAGAAGGTAGAAATGGTTAAGCTGGTTAAGCCGGAAGGCTCCTACGACGAGCTGGAATCTCTCACAGACAACGCTGAGGATATCTTAAAGGCACTGGAGCTGCCATACAGAGTAGTGGCACTTTCCTCCGGCGACCTGGGATTCTCCGCCAGCAAGACTTACGACGTGGAAGTGTGGATGCCCAGCTACGGCAGATACGTAGAGATTTCTTCCTGCAGTAACTTTGAAGATTATCAGGCCCGCAGAATGAATCTCAGATTCAGACCTGAAGGCGGCGGCAAGCCGGAATTCGTCCACACCCTTAACGGCTCCGGCCTGGCAGTTGGACGTACAGTTGCTGCAATTATGGAAAACTACCAGCAGGAAGACGGCACCATCAAGGTACCGGAAATCTTAAAGCCCCTCATGGGTTGCGACGTAATCGGACCGAGAAAGTAGCTTGACGGATGCAGAAATATAGTTAATAAATTGGAGGTAAACCGAAAGCGTTTGGCAATAACGCTTTAACGGATTAAATAAACAAATGGTTATTATAGGTATAATTTTTGCGCTGTACCTAGGCTTAATGGTCTTCATTGGCGTCAGGAATTACAGCAAAACAGATACGTTATCGAAATATCTTTTAGGTGGCCGCTCCCTCAATGCATGGGTGTCCGCAATGAGCGCCCAGGCATCGGACATGAGCGGATGGCTGCTCATAGGCCTGCCGGGTACGGCCTACGCAATTTACACAGGCACCAGCGAAGCCATATGGACTGCAATAGGCCTGTGGCTGGGAACCTACCTTAACTGGCTCTTCGTAGCCAAAAGGCTGAGAAAGTACACCTTCATATCTCAGGATTCAATCACCATTCCCGACTTCTTCGAGAACAGATTCCGGGATACGAAGCACATTCTGAGACTGGTATCGGGAATATTCATCGTAATATTCTTCCTGGTGTACACCTCATCTCAGTTCGCAGCCGGCGGCAAGCTCTTCACCACCATATTCGGAGTAGACTACAAAATCGGCCTGATCATCGGCGCGGTAATCATCCTCGCATACACGACTCTTGGCGGATTCAACGCAGTATGCTCAACGGACACAATCATGGGAGCCACCATGTTCGTCGCCCTCATTATCGTTCCTATTGTGGCATTTAACCAAGTAGGCGGCAGCGAAGGCCTTTCCCAGAGACTGGCCGAGCTCACACCGGAATCCCTGGGATTCTTCCCCAAAGAGAACGGACACATAAATACACTTCTCCTGGCATCCAGCCTTGGATGGGGTCTGGGCTACTTCGGCCAGCCCCACATTCTCGTAAGATTCATGGCTATAAGGACGCCGGACGAAGTACATAAATCAAGAATAATAGCAATGGTATGGGTAACAGTTACCCTGGCCGCAGCAATAATCGTCGGTATCATCGGCAAGGCAATGATGCCCGACCTGGCCGACGGAGAAACAGTATTCATGCAGATGATAAACGGAATGTTCCACCCGGTAATCGCAGGCCTTCTCATGACGGCCATTCTGGCAGCCATCATGAGTACAGCCAGCTCACAGCTGCTGGTTACAGCCTCATCCATATCCAGGGACATTCTCGCCACAATATTCAAGCGTGACGTCAACGGCAGAGGTATCGTCTGGGCCAGCAGAATCGCAGTAGTAGCCGTATCGGTAATAGCCATAGTCATGGCCTTCGATCCGAACAGCTCCGTATTCGGCCTGGTATCCTGCGCATGGGGCGGCTTCGGCTCAGCCTTCGGACCACTCATCCTCTTCTCCCTCTTCTGGAGAAGAATGACCCTCCCCGGCGCCATAGCCGGCATGATCACAGGCGGCGTAGTAGACCTGTTCTGGTACAACATGAGCGGCGGAATCTTCGACATCTACGAGATCATCCCCGGATTCCTCCTCTCCAGCCTCGTCATCATAGTAGTCAGCCTCTGCACAAAGGTCCACGACGAAATCACCGCCGAATTCGACTCCGTATCCGAAAGATGACAAGGGGACGGTTCTCGTGTCATCTTTTGCCAAAATCTAGAAAAAGCGTTTCACGGGGACAGGCTTTTTGTTTCACCTTGAGCGCTACGCGGGGACAGGCTTTTTGAAACATTGGAGATAAAATAATGAAGGTAGATTCTTCATATACCAGATTACTGGACTTTTTAGAAAAGCACGCAGGTAGGAAACCTGTGTCTTTTCATATGCCGGGACACAAAGGCAGCGGTATTTTTCGCCGCTACGGATACGACGCCTTCCTTGAAAACTTAATGGACATGG
Source organism: Firmicutes bacterium UBA3738 (assembly GCA_002372505.1). Lineage (GTDB taxonomy): Bacteria > Bacillota > Clostridia > Peptostreptococcales > Anaerovoracaceae > UBA3738. The sequence continues at coordinate 6,909 of DFGY01000089.1, read as the reverse complement.
ACGTGACGGAAATCCCCGGCGCAGACAATCTCTTCGCCACGGAGGGAGTCCTCAAGGAACTTCAGGAGCGCTACGCCAGGCTCTACGGCGCGAGGCGCTCATGGCTCATGGTCAACGGCACCAGCGGCGCACTCATTGCGTCCATTCTCGCTACTGTTCCCCGGGGCGGCAAAATCATCATGTCCAGAAACTGCCACAAGTCAGTATTTAACGGCGTCCGCCTGGCAGGCGCCATTCCCGTTTACGCCCGCCCGGAGCTGATGACGGAATACGGCATATCCGGCCAGGTCACCCGGTCAGAAATCCGGCGCTGCGTAGCCGAAAACCCGGACGCAGCGGCCATTCTCATAACTTCACCGAACTACTACGGAATCTGCAGCGACATTGCAGCCATCGCCGAAATCGCCCGGGAGGCTGGTATGATTCTCATAGTAGATCAGGCCCACGGCGCCCATCTGAAATTTTTCAGGGGACACAGCTCAGCCGAGGAGCAGGGCGCAGACATAGTCACAAACAGCACCCACAAGACCCTGGCCTCCATGACCCAAAGCGCCATTCTCAATTTGTGCACGGACCGGGTGAGCCCGGAGATAATCGAGGAGCAGCTGCAGGTAATGGAAAGCTCCAGCCCTTCCTACGTGCTCATGGCCAGCCTTGATATTAACGCCCGCATCGTGGAAGACCACGGCGGCGAAGTCTTCGGGGAATGGCAGGAGAACCTGGAATACTTCTACGGCGAAGCGGCGAAGATTCCCGGTCTGACGCTGATTGGAATGGACCCGGAAACCGGTGCCACAAAATATCCGTTCGACCCGACGAAAATAAATATAGACTTCGGAATTCACGGCCTTGAGCTGGAAGAAGAACTAAACCGCCGGGGAATTTTCCCGGAGCTGATCACAGGCAACATTCTAATGTGCATGACGGGAATCGGAAACACCCGCGCCGACTACGACGCACTGCTTGCGGCCCTTAGAGAAATAGGTAAGGAACGCGCCGCAGCACCCAAGCTGCAGTCAAGGTTTGCACAGGCTAGTGCCGCTTCCAACGCACAGCCTTTGCCGGGCAAGCTCCACGCTGTGCCCACAAGCCACAGAAAAATAAAGTTATCAGATGCAGCAGGATGCGTCTGCGCTGTGTCTATAATTCCATATCCCCCCGGCTCGCCGCTGGTATGCCCCGGCGAAGAAATAACGCCGGAAATCATTGACTACGTCAAGCTCCTGAAAGAGCGCGGAGAAAAAGTAATGGGCATAGACGCAAACTGGGAAATCACCGTCGGGGTAGAGGAATAAAAACTCAATATAGCATCAACAAAAATCCGATGGAGAGAAATGGGCCGAAGGGAATGCTGTCGGTCCTTTTTAGCACGCCGAAAAGCAGCAGGGCAGCAGAAAGGACGCCGGCCATAACCATCGCAATTGCAACGCTGTAGAGGGTAAGAGCCGGACCCAGAATGAGCCCCGCACCAATGCACATAAAAACATCACCGCTCCCAAAGCTGCCGCTCCAAATCAAAGTGATAGCAAGCATAGGAAGACTGACACAAAGAGCGCCGACAATTCTCGCGTCACCGCCGATCATACACCACCCAGGCTCAGTAAAACCAAAATGAAAAAGTGCTGATTCAGAGTCAAAGCAAAATAGTTCACAGACATTATGGCCGACGATAGAAAGAAGCAGCGCACAAATTCCGACTAACGCCAGACCCAGCAAAAGCACATCGTGAATCTCCTTGGTCATAGCATCCTCAACCGCAATAGCAATCAGAAAACATGCCGCGGCAAATCGAATCACACTCCACAAATTCACACCGCCATGACGAGCATCTATCATAAACATTGAAATGACAAAAGCACAGGCCACCAAACCAACAACTGCGATGAGAACAAGGCGGGCAACGCTTCGGGGGTTTTCATTAGCGTTGTTACCATCTAATTTTCTAGAATCACCAACAATAAAATACGCACGTCTATTTTTCATAATTCTCTACACGTCCGTACGCTTACAGATACTACCATAAAAAATAAAACATTGCAAGAGCAATAAATTTTTTTGTCTTGTAATAAGTACAAGGTGTGTGATATAATTCAAAAACGTTCACTGGTCCGTGCGTGCTATTGTTGTGTCTGAAAGGATTCAATTTGAAAGGTGCTATAGTGTATACGCGTGGTCGGAATAAATATTGCAGAAAGGGCGCATTGCTATTCTTTAATGTAGTAATGAGTCTTGTTTTAGTACTCGGCATTCTGCCGGCGTCAGCCTCTGTGGCCGGTGCGAAAACTGCGTTCAAGGACACAAAGCCTGTGGGCCTCGTTACCACTGCTGTCGGCACCAAGGTGGCCATTTCGTGGGAAAAGCTGGCGGGAGCTGAAAAGTATCTCGTATACGAGGCTGAGACTATTTACGTTGACCGGGCCCAGGGTCCGGTGCCGCAGCCGAAATTCACAAAGATTAAGACCACCAAATCCAATAAGTACATCACATCCGTAGACTGGCGAGGTGCGGATTATAAATATTATGTTGTGGCCATAAGGACCGAGAATGGCAAAACCGTAAAGAGCAAGAAGAGCGATGTACGTACCACCACCATCCCATGGTCAGGCAAGTCCACAATCAAGAACCTGCTGCGAGCAGGCATAGCGCCTATGGGCTCCACCATGTACATATGGGGCGGCGGCTGGACAGGTCAGGAACTTGCCGGCGGAAAGATGGCCCATAGCACGGGAATATCAGCCAAGTGGCGTAAGTTTGCATCCAAGCAGGGCAAGAAATACAACTATCAAAACTATAGATTCAAGAGAAATCTGGGCCTGGACTGCTCAGGTTTCGTGGGATACTGCGTATACAACGTAATGGAGACCAAGAACGGCGGTCCCAGCTACGTTACCTTTGCCAGCCAGGAAGGCAAGATGTACGCCAGGAGAGGCTACGGCACTTACATAGCAGCAAACAAAGTTAAGAACAGAAAGGCCGGCGACATTATGACTTCGTCGGGACATGTCTGGATATGCCTTGGGGAATGCTCCGACGGCAGCGCCGTCGTCCTTCATGCATCACCACCGATAGTGGGAATGGCAGGTACGGCATCAAGGACCGGAAAGTCGGAAAGCAAGGCAGTGAAGCTGGTGAGAAAGTACATGAAAAAGTACTACCCGTCACTTTACAAAAAGTACCCCAATTCAATATACAGAGGCTCGTACTATAACACATCTTACGGCCGCATGCGCTGGAACGACAAAACTTTGAAGGACCCGGAAGGCTACAGGAAAATGAGTGCAGAGCAGATAATGAAAGACCTGTTTGAAGAACGATAGAGGAGATTTAAAAAATGGTGACAGATTCAGCGCAGGATGGGCACACGATTAATTTAAATGAATACCGCGGACAGAACGTGGACATTACCATTCGGGAGAACCGCATTATAGGTTATATACCCGAGGCCTCCGCAGAGGATGCCGGAGATATTTTTGTGACCTTTCATGGCAAAGGGAACATCTTCTATATAGAAGATGATGAGAACTGTAAGATAAAACGTATTACAGTGACTTTCATGGGGGATAACGGGATCGTCTATCTAAGCAAAAACAGACATACGTACACCTTTGATGCGGTTATCGAGGAAGGCGGAGCCTGCTGGTTCGGAAGAGATGTCTTCATGAATAAGAATAAAATAGGACGCCTAAACATACATGTACAAGCCGGTCATGCAGTAATGGTGGGGCATGATTGCCTCTTCTCTTTAGATGTCCATCTTAATACCGGTGAAAATAATAATAGTCCTGCCGGAGATATTCTGTTAGGTAATCACGTATGGATAGGACAAGATGTAAGAATATTTGGCTCCTCCACAGTAGAGGGGAATGCCATCATAGGCGCAAATGCCAGCTTCGGTGGCCAGCGCTTAACCTCAAATGCTGTATGGATAACAAAGGATGAAAAGCCGGTAAAAGTCAAAGATAATGTGGTCTTCGGAAAGGATTCTATCAGAAACAGGGCAAAAGAAAAGACGAAGCTTTATGATGAAATAGATGAAGAATATCTAAGTGACATACTTAGCCTCTCATCCCAGCCCCCTAAGGCGCTGCTTTCAGATGTAAAGGAGACATCCGATTCCGGTGAAAGACTTGAGGTATTCAAAAAGTATGCGGAAACCTTTGAATATGTACGCCCTAAATACAGCTCGATCCAAAAGAAGCTTAAAGAAAAGAAAGTCACGGAGGATAACGTTATCTACGGTGACTATGAAGCAAATCCTACTTTACAGGTTGAATTTCGAGGAAAAGGCAATGTGCTAATCTTAGAAAAGGGCGTTAAATTGGGTAATATAAAGGTTCGTTTCTTAGGTAAGCGTGGCCTTATATTTATTGGCAAGTCCAAGGAGCCAATAGATGTGAGGCTGGAAAGTAGGTAGCGATGCAAATATATATTTAGGCAGAGACTTTAAGTCATTCGGGTCTCCGTATCCATTCATACAGGCTACGGAAAACCAGACCGTACTAATAGGTAACAAGTGCAAATTCGGCAAAGGTTCATGGTGCAGAACCAGCGATCAACATCCGATATGGGACATAGCTACAAGAAAGAGAATTAATCAAGGGCAAGGTGTTTTTGTCGGTGACGAGGAGACAATCCCGCATGGCAAAATATTGTTAAAAAACCAGACCATCGGAGGTATGAAAGGAATCCTCAGACGTGACTATCTATATGAGAAAGCATTTAACAAATTAAGCAGCCTAAAGGACATGAAAAAAAGGATAAAGTGGATGCTGACTCTAAGCGAGTCAGGGGCTGCTTCAAGAATACAGAGGGTCCTTAAGATAGGCACCAAATCGGAACTGAAAAAGACTGTCATTGAATAAGGAGGCAAGGATGAGTAGAATTCTTTTAACGGGCGGCGCAGGCTTCATAGGGTCTCACACAGCAGTAGCCATGATAGAGGCCGGACATAGCGTCATCATTGCGGACAACTTATACAACAGTGATGAGGTTGTAATAGATAGAATAGAAAAGATAACGGGAGTCAGACCTGACTTTCGTTTTTGTGATGTCTGCGACAACAATCAAGTCAGAGAAATATTCAGAGAAAATGAAATAGACGGCGTCATTCACTTTGCCGGATACAAAGCCGTAGGCGAGTCATCCGAAAAGCCTTTGGAATACTATCGCAACAACATAGATTCAACCCTTACACTGCTTGAGATCATGAGGGAATTCGGCGTATGCAACTTCGTCTTCAGTTCATCGGCCACAGTATACGGCCCGGACAACGAACCCCCTTACAAGGAAAGCATGAAGAAGGGCAGCTGCTCCAATCCTTACAGCTGGACTAAGTCCATGATAGAGCAGATACTTACTGACGCAGCAGCGGCAAACCCGGACATGAGCGTCATGCTCCTCAGATATTTTAATCCCATAGGTGCCCACAAATCAGGCCTCATAGGAGAGGACCCCCAAGGCATACCCAATAACCTTATGCCATTCATCACCCAGGTGGCAGTAGGCAGGCGGGAAGAGCTGACTGTATTTGGTGATGATTACGATACTCCTGACGGAACCTGCAGGAGGGACTACATACATGTAATGGATCTGGCAGAAGGACATCTTAAAGCTATCGAACTGGCAATGAGTAGCAAAGGCGTGGAAATATTCAACCTGGGGACAGGAGTGCCCTACAGCGTCCTGGAGGTAATAAAGGCATTTGAAAATGCCAGCGGCATTATGATAAACTATACCATCGGTGACCGGAGGGAAGGCGACCTGCCGGGACTCTGGGCCGATGCAGAAAAGGCGGAAAGAATGCTAGGCTGGAAGGCCGTAAGAACCCTGGATGACATGTGCCGGGATTCGTGGAACTGGCAGAGCAAGAATCCGAAGGGATATAAAGGAGACAAGAAATGAAGGGAATAATATTGGCAGGTGGGGCAGGCACCAGGCTGTATCCACTCACAATGGTTACGTCAAAACAGCTGCTGCCTGTATACGACAAACCGATGATCTACTACCCCCTGAGCACACTCATGCTGGCGGGAATAAAGGACATACTGGTAATCAGCACACCTGAGGACACTCCAAGATTTGAGGCCCTCCTGGGAGATGGCAGCCAGTTCGGCATCGAGCTGAGCTACAAGGTGCAGCCGTCACCGGACGGACTGGCCCAGGCCTTTATCCTGGGAGAGGAGTTCATTGGCAACGAAGCCTGCGCAATGGTTCTCGGAGATAACATTTTCTTTGGGAATGGATTTGGCTCTATGCTGAGAAAAGCGGTTAATAACGCAGAAAGCAATAATAGGGCTACAGTATTTGGATATTACGTAACTGACCCTGAACGTTTTGGTGTTGTGGACTTTGACGAGGGAGGTAAAGTAAAATCTATTGAAGAAAAACCTGAAAACCCAAAGAGCAACTACGCTGTAACAGGATTATACTTTTATCCTAGTGGCGTCAGTGGAATGGCCAAAACAGTGAAACCTTCAGATAGAGGAGAACTGGAAATAACTACTCTGAATGAAATGTATCTTCAGGATAAAGTCCTTGATGTACAGTTGCTTGGTCGTGGGTTTGCTTGGCTTGATACGGGAACAATGGACAGTTTAGTAGATGCGTCTGATTTTGTAAGGACTATCGAAAAGAGGCAAAGTGTAACGATTTCCGCGCCTGAAGAGATTGCATATATAAATGAATGGATAAGTAAAGAGACTCTAATTGAGGCAGCAGAGAAGTATGGTAAAAGTCCTTATGGAGAGCATTTAAAGGCAGTCGCTATGGGTAGGATGAGATATTAACGGAGGAAATGGAATGAACATAATCGTAACCGGCGGTGCCGGATTTATTGGCAGCAACTTTGTTTTTCACATGTTAAAGGAGCATCCCGAGGATAGGATAATCTGCCTGGACAAGCTGACCTAC
>DFGY01000085.1 GCA_002372505.1 Firmicutes bacterium UBA3738 | reverse complement strand
CGAACCAACGCTAAGCACATCCGGTCCTACAGCAATGCCGGGTGCAGGCGGTGCCGGATCATCCGCATAGGCCGGAGCTCCCATCATGGGAATCATGGTGAATACCATGGCCAGGGACATGGCGAATGCGATTACCTTGTTTTTCATTTTTAATTTCATAGGAATCCTCCTGTGACAAAAAGCCGGAGAGCAGGTGCGGCAGATTAGTGTCACATCTTTCTCCAGCATAATTTCCTGCTCGTCTATATTCATGTTTATAGTTTACCACAGCAGAGTGAAAAAACATACTTATTTTGCATGAACGTTGTCTAAAACGCACGAAAGTGTACGATTAAATCTGTTTACATCATCAATTTGTATAAAGCATATTGATTAAGACTTACGCCTTCCTGTTTAGCTTCGTAGGCAAGTCTGGCATGGAGGGATTTTGGAATTCTTAGATTAAATTTGCCGCTATATGTATTATCTGTTATGGGCATGGGGATTACATCGTCATTTTCAAGACTCACTTCCAACCAGAGTTTCATCGCCTTCTTTAAATTGCGTTCAAGTTCTTCCAGAGTTTTACCATCGCTCATACATCCATCCAGTTCGAGTATTTTGCCGAAATAATAGTGTTCACCATTATCATTTCTTTCCTGTATTATTATGTTATAAGGAAGTTTCATATAATCATTTACCTTCACTTGTCTCACCTACTTTCCTCTTCTAACAGTACCATATTCAGTACCACGTTTCAATCACTTAACTGTTTCAATTTTCCTTTCACATATTCCCACTGCGCCCTGTTGGTCGTTTCTATACACCCGCACTCCGGCGGCTTTGTAGCGTCTGATTACCTCCGGTGCCGGATGGCCGTAATTGTTCTTACCTACCTGAATGACGGCGGCTTTAGCTCGAGTGGCATTAATAAACTCCTCCGTGGAGCTATACTTACTGCCATGATGTGGAACGGCGACCACGTCAGAAGCAATGTCCGCTCCGGCTGCAATGAGATTTCTTTCTGCATTTTCATCTACGTCGCCGGTAATGAGGGCGGAGAAGTCTTCCCACTGAGCCTTTATAACCATACTGTTTTCATTGTCGGAGTTTCCTCCAGATGAGAGCGAAGAAGTCGGCGGTCCAACTACTTTCATGGAAAAGCCTTTGCTCTTAAACACCTGCCCTGTTTTGAGATAAATTAGATTTTTCTTGTTCATCTTCGTTTCCGACAGAACCTTTTCCTCCTCGGATTTCAGACACTCATGAAGAGCCAGCTTTTTAACCATTCCCCGCCTGCAGATTGAAGCAATTCCTTTGTAGTGATCTGCGTCCAGGTGTGTAACCATGGCAATGTCCACCTTAGTCACGCCATTCTTCAGAAGATATGGACGAAGAATCTTTTCTCCCACGTCATAGTCGTACTTTTCTCGTTCTTCCTTTGTGGCACCGAAAGAAGTCTTGCCACCGCCGTCTACCAGCAGGTCTTCGCCGGATGGAGTCCGAAGATGGACACAGGAGCCCTGACCCACGTCGACAAAAATGCACTGGGCGGAGCTAAACGGATTCCCGAAAACAATTCCAAAGAACAGCCCGGCGCTGATGAGCAGACTCAATTCCGCCAGCCATTTTTCCTTTTCCTTCCTGAGCCAAAGAATGCGACTGTGCTCCGAAGCCGCGTAAAACAGCGCAGCGTAAAAGACCGCAATCACCCAAAGTGGCGGACTGGCCACATCCACTGCCGCCCTTCCGCCCATGTACATTCCATTATTTATCTTAATCATCATTTCCACTATGGTGCCCAGGACTCCGCCACTGCCTGCTGTCATTCCGGGGGCAGCTATTTCCACAAACATGAGGATTACCCCAAAGGGCACAATGAGGCCGGCGATAAAAACCACAGGAATATTCACAAGAAACCCAATGAATGAAAAATAGTTAAACATATATGCCGTAAGAGGCGCCATGCCGAACTGAACCACAATCCCCGGCAGAGCCGCCTTTCTGATGGGATCCGGCAGTTTGATTTTTTCAAAGAGCGGCATGAGCATACCGATAAGGCTGACGGCGAAGAATGATAGCTGAAAGCCGGCGCCGAAGAGAGCGCAAGGATTCATGGCCAGCATAATCATTCCCGTGACGCAGGCCGAGCTGATAATGTCATACCTTTCGTGGCAAATTTTCGAGATTATGTGAATGAGAATCATAATTACAGCCCTCATTACCGATGGACTGAAGTCCGCCAGAGCAGCGTAGGAAAAAAGTATCGCCGCCATTATAATGTTAACGCCAATCTTTCTCCTGCCACCAATTACCGAGCTCAGCAGAGCATATATCATTCCAACGTGAAGGGCACTGACGGCGAGAATGTGCGCCGTGCCGTTTCGCTGAAAGGCCTCGTAGACATCTTCGTCCAAGGCAGATTTGTCTCCGAAGAGCATTGCTATGGTAATAGCCGCTTCGTCTTCCCCCATGCCCTTCGTCACATGATCTTCGAAGCCGGCGCGGAAAACTGCCAGCCTGTGGCGGAAAGAATTTTCGACCGGCCCCACCTTAATATCCCCCGCCTTCATTACCTTTGTAATCTTTCTGGATTTTAGATAGAGCCTGTAATCAAAGCAGCCCGGGTTGCTACTACCCTTCGGCTCCTCCACATCCCCATAGGCAGTTACCTGCCGGCCAATTAGAGTCCTGGCATTTTCAATTCCATTAAAATAGGAAATGAGCACCCTGCCCTTGTCCGTCTCCACTTCGATTTTTATGTTGTCCGGCCTCTTTTCCCTGACGGAAAGCACCACGCCGGTAACCGCCCTGCCGGTTCCGACCTCTTCCCCGTGGTCGTACATATACAGACCCGTGAGCATAAACCCGGCGGAAAAAATCAAAGCCATACAAATTCCGGCCCGCCTCCTCTCCTCATCCGCAAAAAACCAGGCAGCAAAAACCGCAGCCACGCAAACAAGGACGCAGGCCATAGTCCCCGCCTGAGCCAAATACTCACCTATTATTCCTACCACAAAGGCCGCCATAACCGGCACAGCAGGTCTTCTCATTGTTCCTCCCTAAAGAGGAATTGTCCGTACACAGATTATATATCGATATACATATTTTTACAACCGTTTCACGGGGACAGGCTTTTTGTTTCGCACTCTACCAGTCAGAGTGCGAAACAAAAAGCCTGTCCCCGTGAAACGCTATCAACAAAACAGTTTTTATGTTATAATTCATGTATGCAATTAACAAAGGGACAAGTAGTAAAAAAGATTTTTAAGTGGCTGTTTTTCGCCATGTTTGCGGCCGCGCTTTTTTTAGTGGTATACACGGTGACCATCGTTGGTAACTCTCCTAAGATTGATCCGGGAAATATTTATTCCTATCTGAAGGAGTGTTCCATTATTTACGATGAGGATGGCAAGATGATTGACTCGGTGTACATGGATGGCGGAAACAGGATTAACGTTTCCTACGAGCAGATGCCGGAGGATCTGATTAACGCCGTTGTGGCCGTCGAGGATAAAACCTTCTGGAAACACCACGGCTTTAACATTCTGCGAATATTCGGAGCCATAAAGGAAAGCCTCTTTGGCGGTGGCAGGATTAGCGGCACCAGTACCATTACCCAGCAGCTGGCCAGGAATGTGTACCTTCCCGAGACTAAGGGCATACGATCCATCAGCAGGAAAATCTCCGAAGCCTGGTACACAATTCAGCTGGAGCGCAAGCTTTCCAAGAAGGAAATAATCGAAGCATATCTAAACACCATTTACCTGGGGAACAACTCCTACGGCGTAGCTTCGGCTGCGGACTCATATTTCTCAAAGGAGCCGGGTGAAATGGATTTGACGGAATGCGTTGCACTGGCGGTCATTCCCAAGTCGCCGGACGCATATTCTCCCATAAGAATACTGGACAACAAGACCATTGAGTCCGAGGCACTGGAGCTGAAAAAGAAAGACATTCTCAAATCCACTTCCGAGTACACGACGGTCTACAATGGCGACGCATCGAAAGACAGACGCGAGCTGACCCTGAACCTGATGGTGGAACAGGGCTACATTGATGCTGAGCAAAAGCAGCAGGCAATGGAATCTTCTCTGAAGGACAAAATCAAACTCAACGCAATTACTGCACAGGGTTACACGGCTTACTTTACCGACTTCGTTGCCGAGGAAGTTGTTGATGACCTGCAGGAAAAAGGTTATTCGGAGAGCGCCGCGGAAAGAATGCTCTACTCCGGCGGTCTTAGAATCTATTCCACACTGGACAGCGATATGCAGGATGACATTGCAAGCGAGTTCAAAAATGCCAGCAACTTCCCTTCCATCGACTACTACAACACAAACTACGATGACAAGGGGAACATTAAAAAAGACGGCAAGATAATGCTTTACGCCAAGAAGAATTATATAAATAAAAGCGGACAATTCGTTCTGAATAAAAAGGAATTCTACACTGACGACAAGGGGAATATTGTTTTGAAACGTGGAAAGCGCCTGGTATTTGTAAAGACGGGCTCCGATGATTCCCCCAACTACAACATTCAGTTCCACCCTATTTATTCAGTTGAAAAAGGCGTAATGTACAGCATAGAAAACAGCGTCCTGCTCATTCCCAAGGAGTATAAGGCGCTGAAAGAAAACGGAGACCTGATTGTCAGCGCTCAGTTCTTAAAGGATTACCCGGGCTATATTAAGAAGTCCGGCAAGAAACTCGTTGTTACGAAGAATGGCTACCTGCTGGCGCAGAAAGTGAGACAGCCTCAGGGCGCAATGGTAATTTGCGATTACAAAACAGGCGAAATAAAAGCCATGGTTGGTGGCAGAGGCACCAGCGGCAAAATGCTTTACAACAGAGCAGTCAGCACAAGACAGCCCGGTTCATCAATTAAGCCTCTGTCCATATATTCCAAAGCCCTTTCCGACGGTGAGAAAGCCGCCAAATCGGGAAAGGCCCAAAACTTTAAGAAATACGACAAGAACGACAACATTGCCCGCTACGGAAGCTTCTGGACAGCCGCCAGCATTATTAACGATGCACCCCTTACAATTGACGGACGTATCTGGCCGAAGAACGCCTACAACGGTTACAAGGGCTACGTTACCATGCGTAAATCCATTGAGCAGTCCATTAACGTAAACGCCGTACGCATATTCCAGCAGCTGAAGAAAAACGAGATTATAGACCAGCTTAAGAATTTCGGCATTACTTCCGTAGTGGAAAAAGGCAGCACCAACGACAACAACGCAGCAGCCCTGGCTCTTGGCGGAATGGCCAGAGGCATATCCCCTCTTGAGCTGGCTTCCGCATACGGAACCTTCCCCAACAGAGGAAAGCATGTGGCTTACTCCGCCTACTCGAAAGTTGAAAACAGCAAGGGCGAAGTCATTCTTACAAACGACGCAAAGTCCACAGAAGTAATGAGCGAAGGTGTCGCCTTCATTATGAGCGACATGCTCCGCACAACAGTAACAAAAGGAATCGGCCGTGACGCCGCCGTGCGCGGAGTGACTACAGCCGGTAAAACAGGTACAACAACTGACAGACACGACGCCTGGTTCTGCGGATTTACTCCTCAGTACTCAGCCGCCCTGTGGCTTGGAAACGATGTTAACCTGGAGCTGGACGAAGGCTCCGCTGCTGCCGCGAGAATGTGGAGCAAGGTAATGACTAAAGTCACAAGAGGAAAGTCAGGCTCCCTGCCCTCCATTCCCTCTTCCGTAATACGCTACAGAGGGGAATACTTCGTAGATGGAACCCAGAGAAACATTTACACATATAAGGATGTGGAAAAGGAAAATAAGAATAACCAGAACAACCAGCCCGGTCAGGACGCAGCCACATCAGGCGATGACAAGAAAGTCATAGTCGTTGTCTGCGACCAGTCAGGTTACGCAGCCACACCCTACTGTCCAAACGCAACGGAAAAAATATTAAACGACAGTGCACCTCAGGCAAATTACTTCTGCCCGGTTCACAACCCTGACAAGGAGGTCTACCCAACCCGATGAATTCTAGCCGTATAATCCTTGCCAGCGCATCACCAAGAAGATTAGAAATATTTAATAACCACGGGCTCGAGCCGGTGGTTATTCCATCTGACACGGAAGAGCATATACCCATGGCCTTATCTCCCGAAGAAACAGCCATGTTCCTTTCACTGCAGAAAGGCCTGTCCGTCCGGCGCATAATCGCCGAAGGACGCATCCCTTCCGACATACAGTCCGACCTTAAACAGGATTTTAAACCTGAACTGATAGTCGCCGCCGACACCATCGTAGTGGCAGACAGCGAAATCCTCGGCAAGCCCACAGATAAAGCCGACGCCACACGCATGATCAAAAAACTCTCCGGCCGCACCCACCAGGTCATAACCGGAGTCACCGTTCTTTACCTGAAGCCTGAAGATGACAAGGGGACGGTTCTCGTGTCACCTTTTGC
>DFGY01000054.1 GCA_002372505.1 Firmicutes bacterium UBA3738 | reverse complement strand
TGATGAAACAAAAAGCCTGTCCCCGTGAAACGCTCCTGTCACCTTTTCTTCCATTCTTTTATTTGTTCTAAACGTTCTTTATATCTTGCTTCGTGGCCTTGCTCAGTGGGTTTATAGTATTCACGGCCCACAAGTGAATCGGGCAGGCACTGCATTTTCGTCATCTTTTCTTCGTAATCGTGGGCGTATTGGTAACCTTCCCCATAACCCAGGTCCTTCATGAGGCCCGTTGGCGCATTACGAATATGCATGGGCACCGGTTCTGCCAGTTGCTCTCTGGCATCCTTCGCCGCAGTAAGGTAGGCCACTTCCATTGCGTTGGACTTGGGCGCCAGAGACATGTAGACAACCGCCTGAGTCAGATGCACGGAGCATTCCGGCATTCCTATAAGGTGGCAGGCCTGGAATGCCGCCACAGCTATCTCCAGGGCGCGAGGGTCTGCCATTCCCACATCTTCGCTGGCGAAGCGGGTTACTCTGCGGGCAATATAAATCGGATCTTCCCCGGCCTCCAGCATTCGGGCCAGCCAGTAAACCGCCGCATCGGCGTCGGAATTGCGCATGGATTTATGGAGGGCGGAAATGAGATTGTAATGCTCCTCGCCGTCCTTGTCGTAGAGAAGAGACTTCTTGGAAATGCACTGCTCCAGGGTCTCGTCCGTCACGTGAACCCTGCCGTGCTCGTCGATATCACCGTTGAGCACCACCATTTCCAAAGTGGACAGAGCCACCCGGGCGTCTCCGTCGGAGAATCCGGCAATCTTCCCGAGAATGTCCTCGCTAATATCCACTTCCCGGTCGCCGAAGCCGGCATCATCGGTGAGGGCCTTGTTCAGAAGCTGCATCAAATCTTCCCGGGTCAGCGCCTTGAGCACGAAGACCTTGCACCGGGACAGAAGAGCGCCGTTAATCTCAAAGGAAGGGTTCTCCGTGGTGGCTCCTATGAGAATGATGCTCCCCTTCTCGACGAAGGGCAGGAATGCGTCCTGCTGGGCCTTATTGAATCTGTGAATCTCGTCAACGAAAACGATGGTCTTCTCCCCGAAGGATCTGTTCTTTTCGGCTTTCTGCATTACCTCGCGGATGTCTTTGATGCCGCTGGTAACCGCAGAGAAATCTATGAATGACGCCTTAGTCCTGTTGGCGATAATCCGCGCCAGGGTGGTCTTCCCCACTCCCGGAGGCCCCCAGAAAATCATTGAAGAAATCTGGTCCGACTCGATAAGGTTACGCAGCACTTTGCCCTTTCCAAGAAGGTGCTGCTGGCCTGCGTATCCGTCCAGGTCGTCGGGTCTTAGTCTCGCCGCCAAGGGCTGAGGCACATTGTTTTCAAAAAAAGTTACTTGTTCCATGGTTAATATACTATCCGTCCGGGCGCCGTTCGTCAAACGAAAAAAGAAGGACAGCCCTAAAGCCGCCCTTCGAATTTCCATTTATTAGGTGAAACAAAAAGCCTGTCCCCGTGAAACGCTCCTTACTGTGGGTCGCTGGTGTATTCTTTCAGGTTGCTTATGGGTGTGCCGAATGATTTCTTGATTACCACCAGGGTGAGTATCATGAGGACGACGCCGATGGGCAATGAGATTACCCAGCTCTTGACAAAGCCTGCCACCAGGTAAGCTACGAAGGATACGCCTGCAACGGTCAGTGCGTAAGGCAGCTGGGTTGATACGTGAGCCAGGTGGTTAACGCCTGCGCCGGCTGATGACATGATGGTGGTATCGGATATGGGTGAGCAGTGGTCACCGCATACAGCGCCTGCCATACATGCGGAAATTGAAACGTACATAAGCTCCGGTGCGTTCTGTGTGGCTGCGATTGCAATGGGAATGAGCATTCCGAATGTTCCCCAGGATGTACCTGATGCAAAGGCGAGAACTACTGCGATAAGGAATATGATTGCCGGCAGGAATGACATCCATGAGCTACCGCTGTTACCTATCATTTTCTTTACGAAATCTGAAAGTCCAAGGCTGTCTGTCATGGCTTTAAGGGACCATGCCAGTGTCAGTATGGCAATTGGCGATACCATCTGCTTGAAGCCTTCAGGCACGCAGTCCATGCACCTTTTGAACGGCAGGACGCGGCGTACAGAGTAGAATATTACAGTCAGAATCAGTGCCACTCCGCAGCCCAGCACCAGACCAACTGATGCGTCGGCATTGGCAAAGGAGTCTTTGAAGCTTTCGCCGCTGAAGAATTTACCTGTGTAAATCATGCCGATAACTGCTCCGGTAATGAGCATAAGTATAGGTACAACCAGGTCTACAACCTTGCCCTTCTCGTTAATGGGCGCATTTTCCTCTGCGGCTTCTGCAGCTGCAGCATCATGAACCGTGAACAGGTCGCCCTTCTCGGATGCGTTCTTCTCGAAGCGGGCCATGGGACCGTAATCGAACTTCATGCCAATGAGAGCGAACATCATTACAATAGTCAGTATAGCGTAGAAGTTATAAGGAATAGCACGAACAAATACTGTGAATCCGTTCTCCCCTTCTACGAATCCGCTGACTGCGGCTGCCCATGATGAAATAGGCGCGATGATACAAATTGGTGCAGCTGTGGCGTCTATAAGATAGGCCAACTTAGCTCTTGACACATTGTATTCGTCTGAAAGAGGTCTCATTACGCTACCTACTGTCAGGCAGTTGAAATAGTCATCAATGAATATGAGCATGCCCAGGAAAACCGTGGACCCCTGAGCAGCTGCTCTTGATTTTATTTTACCTGCCGCCCAGCGTCCGAAGGCTGCGCTTCCCCCGGATAGGTTCAGCATGGCAACCATGATTCCCAGGAATACCAGGAATATGAGAATACCAACGTTCCATGGGTCGGAAAGTGCCCCAACCATTCCATCTATAAATACGTGGTTAAGTATTCCGGCAAAGTCGGCTCCGGCAAAGAGTACGCCTCCGACTACAACTCCCAGGAACAGGGAACTGTATACTTCCTTTGTTATAAGCGCCAGTACGATAGCAATCAGCGGCGGCAGTACCGCCCAGCCCGTAGCGTACAGAGCCGGCTTTTCCGCTTCCTTCTCGGCAGCCAGCACTAGCATGGGCATTGCCATTACTATGAACGCACTTAAGGCGCCCAGTAGTGGTAACTTCTTTCTCATGTTAAATCCTCCAATCTTTGCTTTGATAATTAGTTATTATTGCGCATTGAGATTCCTTTAGGTTTCCGGATAAGAAAAGCGACCCAACAGAGCCGCTTGATAATCATAAAGCTATATTCTTATCAAGGATAGCTCCCCGCACCTTCGTGCGACAGTCAGACAGATATTATTCCGTCTGCCCAGCCTTGGCTATGCCCGCAGCATCAGCCCGACCTCGGCGCTCATTCCTTTCACCTCCCCGGCACTGCAGGTGCCCCGGCGGGAAGGCTACTGATAATAAAGCGCAGCCTCTATCTCAATTGCTAATATGTTATAACTTGGAAGGTCCTATGTCAAGGGAAACGTTTACTTTACTATTATTTTCATAATTGACTTTTATTTCTAATTGCGATATTATGTTTATTAGTCAGGAAGGCAGTGCTGAAGCGGCTGGTTCGACCTTAATCATCTTACTACATTTCCACCGCCAAGGAGGTGATGCGCATGGTGAGATTCGAGAAAGGAAAGAGCCTTAATTGGATAAGATTGCGATTACGATTTCCTTCAAAGGAATCCGCGTAACAATTACAATTAAAAAAGCCGCCAAAGCCGTGAACTAAGGCGGCGACCGTCAAAAGGTCGGGTTGGTCGTTTAACGACTCCTTCCTGACTCCATGGTAAACTATATTGGTGATTAATTCAAGTATTATTATACAAAAGTTCTCGTTGCTGCAACGGCTTTCGCCCACCTCTCCAGCAGCTTTTCTCTATATGCGCCGTCCATGTCCGGGGCAAATACGCAGTCGATTTCCGCGTTCCCTTTTATGTCATCGGTACTGCTCCAGTATCCTGTTGCCAGACCGGCTAAATAGGCCGCTCCAAGGGAAGTTGTCTCTATGACCTTGGGTCTTACTACTCCAATGTTCAAAACGTCCGCCTGGAACTGCATGAGGAAATCATTTGCGCAGGCTCCCCCGTCTACGTTGAGCTTTTCGAATCCGCGAAGGACATCTACGCTGGACATGTCTGAACTCATGGCCTCAAATAGGTCTGCCGTCTGGAATGCCAGAGACTCCAGGGTGGCCCTGACTATCTGCTCCTTTGTGGTACCTCTGGTAATTCCGAGAATCGACCCTTTGGCGTAAGGGTCCCAATATGGCGCCCCCAGTCCCGTAAAGGCGGGAACCACCATTACCCCATCTGTACTGCCGGCCTTAACGGCCATTTCTTCAGAAAGGGCCGCATTGTCAAGAATGCCCAGCTCGTCCCGAAGCCACTGAATTGCAGCTCCGGCAACGAAGACCGAGCCTTCAAGAGCGTATGTTACATCTACACCACTATCTGCTGGTAGCCCCCAGGCAATAGTCGTCAATAGCCCGTTTTCCGATGTGACGGCTTTATCCCCGGTGTTCATAAGCATGAAGCCACCGGTACCGTAGGTCATTTTACTTTCCCCGGCATTAAAGCAGGTCTGTCCGAAGAGGGCCGCCTGCTGGTCTCCTGCGGCGCCGGCAACAGGCACCTCGCCGCCGAATATATCCGGGTCCGTCATTCCGTAAATCTTGCTGCAAGGCACAGGTTCAGGCAGCATTGCCTTTGGCACCCCAAGGATTTCAAGAATATCCTCGTCCCACTTAAGCTCATGTATGTTAAACAGCATAGTACGGGCGGCATTGGAATAGTCCGTTACGTGAGCCGCGCCGCCTGTCAGCTTCCATATGAGCCAGGTCTCGATAGTTCCGAAGAGAAGCTCACCGGCCTCTGCCCTTTCCCGGGCGCCTTCCACGTTGTCGAGAATCCATTTCAGCTTCGTCCCGGAAAAGTAGGCGTCTACCTTAAGGCCGGTCTTTTCCTTAATTAGCTCCGTATAGGTCTTGCTATTCACCTTCGTCTCGGCTAATTCTTCGCAGTACTCTGCTGTCCTTCTGCACTGCCACACAATGGCGTTATATACAGGCTTGCCCGTGTCCTTGTCCCACACTACCGTGGTCTCACGCTGGTTTGTAATGCCGATTGCGGCAATGTTCTCATGAGTCAGGGAGACCTTGGCCATAGCTTCCTGAGCGACGGAAAACTGAGTAGACCATATTTCCATTGGGTCGTGCTCTACCCAGCCGGGTTTCGGGAATATTTGCGTAAATTCCTTCTGAGCCACGCTGATAATATTTCCGCTGTGGTCGTAGATTATGCACCGGGAGCTCGTGGTTCCCTGATCCAGCGCCATTATGTACTTTTCCATTTTCAAGCCTCCTGTACTATACAAACTCGCTCATTATATCACTGGAAATGTCTATGCCTTCCTCGGTCAACTGCAGGAACCGGCCGGACATTTTCAGCATTCCACTGTCCATATACTCCTTTATTATATCAGCCTTATCTCTGTATTGCGCGAAGAAACTGATTCCAAACCGCCTTTCGAAGTCCTCCATGTCAACGCCTTCGGTTTTTCTTAAGGCGGTGAAGACGTATATTCCCATGGCGTCCTTCGGGGAATCAAAGGAATCCGCCTTCGGGTCTGTTGGCCTGCGACCGGCATTCACAAGCGCCAGGTAATCCTCCATGCTGTCTACCACTTTAGAGCGGCTGCCTGCAATATATGAATGGGCTCCAAGGCCAAGTCCCAGATAATTGTCCAGTTGCCAATACTTAAGATTATGTCTACACTTTCGCCCGAAAAGGGCAAAATTGGATATTTCGTAATGCTCATATCCGGCAATTTTAAGAGCACTTACCGCTTCGTGATACATTCTGCGCTCCTCTATCTCCTCAGGCACGTCAAGAATACCGCTCTTGTATTCTTCGTAGAAAATAGTGTCTTCCTCCAGCTGAAGACCGTATAAAGAAATGTGCTCCGGGCCGAGCTTTATCACCTGCTCCACAGAATCCATCACATCCTCAAGGCTCTGCTCAGGCACGCCAAACATAAGGTCAATGTTGATGTTATCAAAACCGATCCTCCTGGCGGCCTCATAGGCACGCAGCACGTCTGCGGTCTTGTGCACCCTGCCTAGGGTGTTAAGAATCCGGTCGTCCATAGACTGGGCTCCCATAGAAAGTCTGTTAATGCCGATTTCCCTGTAAGTCTTAAGCTTTTCCGGCGTAATGGAATTAGGATTACTCTCCGTTGTAATCTCAGCATCCTTTTCAATATTAAAAGTCCTGCTAAGACTGCCGAAAATCCGCTCCATCCGCTCCTCTGACAAAAGTGACGGCGTCCCACCGCCTATGAAAACCGTATCCACGCTATACTTTGCCGCAAACTCCTCATTGCAGTTTTCAATCTCCTTGCAAAGAGCCCGGGTATAGCTCTCATACGCCTCATCATCATATCCCGGAAACGACAAAAAGCCGCAATAGCGGCACTTTTTCTCACAAAAAGGTATATGTACGTACAGTCCCAGTTTTTCTCCCATACGCACATTATACTTCATATTCGCAAAAGATGACAGGGGGACGTTTCTCTTTTCACCTTTTGCCAGTTCTTGTAAAAAGGTGACAGGAGAACCGTCCCCCTGTCACCTTGCAATTATTAGTGTTTTTTTCTTCTGCGGAAGATTCCTGCGATTACTGCTGCACCTGATACGCTCATGAGCAGGAGCCACAGTGTCAGCGGTACTTCGTCACCTGTCCTGGCTGCTTTTACAGTTGTCTTGGTTACTGACTTCGAAGATAATTTCTTCTTGTCAGTCTTATCATCTGTCTTCTTTTCCTTTTCGTCTTTGCTGCCTATAACATTCGGCTGATATACGCCGTCTGCATAGAACATGTTTTTGTCGTAGGCGCGAAGGGTTATTGCCGGCGGCTTGCCGGTGTAGCCATCTACAGGCGTGAATTTAATTTCGTAGGCGATTGATCCGTCAGCTCTCTTCTTACCTGTGGAATTGAGACTGTAGGTTCCTATTTTCTTGCCATTCTTGCCATATACATCTACTGACTTCGCATCAGTTTCTTCACCTGTGGCAGGGTCGATAAACACAACATAGGCAATTGGCGTAGCACCCGGCTTAAAGGTAAGTGTTCCATACTGGATTCTTCCCACTCTGTCAATGGTCTTTACTGTGCTGCCTTCAATCCATGACGGACCCTTGGGATTGGGCAGAGCTTTGTAAGTAACTGTCTCGTCATTTGGCCAATTGTCCGGAGTAGCCTTTGTGGCTGCTACAGAAGTCTTGTCAGGGGTGAATCCTGTAATCTCAGGAGAATCTTCTTTTGGAAGGGTGGTCTCTGTCCAGTTGTCCCAAGTAATACTTCCTGTTTCAGGGTCGACCTTACCTGTGCGGGTAAATGTAGCCTTGCGTTCTTTTACAAGAGGATTTCCCTTATCGTCAAGGACAGGATTGCCGCTGTCATACACATACGTAATCTTCTGAGTCTTATCTATGGTCTCGGTGTTATCCACTACTACCGGTGTGTACTTGCCATCGGCGTAATTGCCGTTTTCATCAATGCCTCTCACCGTAACAGTAGTAGCTGAGCCTACGAACTCTTTATCCGGAACGAATGTTACCTCACCTGTCTTTGTATCAACTGTGTACGTTCCTTTTCCCGGTACATTAACTTTGTCTACAGGATTTCCTGTCTCAGGATCAATAAGGATGAAATCTTTAATGGGCTTGCTACCCTCCTCAAACGGTGGTGTTCCCTTCTGAGTCTCACCTTTACCTCCGTAGGTCTTCTTCTCTCCGGCCTTCGGTGCCTTTTCATATAGTACTGTAACATCAGGATACTTCGTATCCTTATAATCCTTATCTTCAGCTGTAAGGGGACCAGTTGCAGGAACAGTCCCTTCCTTAGGATTATAATCGCTGCGGTCAGCCTTGGGAGAATCAACTGCAGGCATTATGTTTTCTGCCGATTCCCAGGCTCCCCAAACAGGTGTGCCATCATCCTTCCATCCTGTAACCTCACGTTTAAATGTGATTTCCTGTTCTTCCGTTATTGGGTCACCCTTGTCATCGAGCACCGGAGTATTGTCGTCCTCATATTTATATGTGATGGTACGCTTAAGAGTTACACTCTCTTCTGTCTCCTTCAGCTTATTTGTCAGGGTAAATGTTCCTGCCGATGTGTCAAGAACATCTGCAGAAGTATCATGAGTGTATCCCGGCGGCACAGCTTTCTCGCCTCCACCAACGAGAGCTGCCGCTTTCGGAATTATTAATGTAAAGGTCCAGGTGTTTCCGTCTTTAACCCACGCTGCTCCAGTATGTTCCTCTTTATACTGACTCGTAGTTAATTCAGTCTCATTAGTCCCCACCTTATACCTAATAAATCCATTGAGGTCTCCCGGACGGAAGTTCTTGCCATTGCTGTTATCGTCCCATTTCTTTATGATTTTTACTTCATTCTTCTCATTGTAGAACGTTATCTTTTTCCTGTCGGCATCAGCCGTAACCGTTGCCACTTTTCCGTCTGTTTCTGCTGCTCCGCCTGCGACATATGAGGCTTCATATTCACCGCTGTCTTCTGTGACTTTTACAGTTGAGCCTTTTGGAACTACAATGGAGACATCATCACCGTCTGCCAGTTCGGGAATGTCGTCAATAGTAACAACTTTTTTAACCGGGTCAGTACCACCTGCCTTTTCAGTGTAGTACTTCTGATTATCGGCACCATCCATCCATCCGTAGGAATATCCGGTCTGAACTGCGGTATCCGGTACTGTTACCTCTGCGGTAAACTTGAATTTATCCTGCTTATTACCTTTACGTACGACTTTACTCAAAAGTACTTCCGTCAGGCGATTTGTAAATTCATGATCATACTGTCCTTTGTATTCAGGATTTTCAATCACATTGGTCTCATCAGAGGGACCCACCAAGTATTTTTCCACAGCCACTTTTCCGGTTGCTTTATTTTCACTTCCCTCAACCTGCTTTTCCTGAGCACTGTTCCAATTTGTCGCACTTACAAATTCCCAGCCTGTTTCAGACAAATCTTCCGTAATGGTGTAGGTTGTCTGGAAAGGAACATTACGTATTGTCATTTTCTGTCCATCGTACAAGGTGAACTTCCATACGTTGTTTTCCTTTGACCAGTCATCCACTTTAACGGGTTTTGCATTACCCTGAGCCGGCTCATAAACAATGTTTGAAGGCTCAAAGTCCGTATCGAATTTAATTCTGTATGTGAAGGCACCACTCTTCTTGTTGCCCTCCGCCTGCTTTTTAACCGAAATCTCCGAAGTCTTTATGACATTATGGAATGTACCGACATCGGGAATGTCACTGGTATCAACGGCATCTGTACCCAGCTTGTAGGATAAACCGCTTGGGAATTCGTAATACTGGTTTTCTATACGGTAGAACTGCTGGTTGTTATTTGACACATCCGTCATTATTTCGACTCTGGTTGTAATCGGTTGATCTGTATCACTTGGGTTAAAGTTCACCGACGGAACTATAGTTGTACCAATAACGGTATAATATTTTTTATTATTGTCTTTGTAATACAGAATACTCGGATTATCAGAAGTCTTATATATTATGTATCCATTTCCTGTACGGCTTTCACGCAGAGGAACATCTACAACCAGCTTGTCTTTGACCCGTGCATCCGTCTGCGGGTTAGGATCGACGTTACCTGCAGACTTAGTAGTTAAAGACTTTCCGTCAGGATCTTTATATGAAGATCCCACTATGCAATATTCCTCTCCATAAGCATCCTTCCTGACTTCATATGTACTGCCATCGATTACTGCAGTCTTCTTCTCATAAACGTAAAGATCGGTTGCATCATTGGGATTGAAATCGCCATCTTTACCGCTTCCTACGGTCAGCTCCTCGGAAGGATTGTTTGCATCGTAGTATTTGCCGTTTTTCTTAAAGTATTCAACTCCATGAACATCCTTTCTGACAGGCTCATCCAGGACTTTTTTCTGAACCATGACGAATTCATCGTTTGGCTTTGGATCTATGTCTCCTTCTCCTGCACTTATCAGTTCTTTCCCCATTGGAGTATAGTATTTGCCGTCATCTGCTTTAAAATACTGAACTCCATTGTGATCGCTGTAAACATAGTACTCCTTACCTTCGAAAGAGACCTTTTTATCAGTTGTACCTTCAGTTGCTGTTGTACGCTTAAGTTCTGTTGTGCTGTTATTTTCCGCGGTCCAGAACTTACCACCCTGCCGAAAGAATTCCTTTCCGTTTGCATCTTTATATACATAGAAAGACTCAGTAATATCCTTTGTTTCCTCGGTTGTTTTTACAGTATTCATTCGAGGCGCAGGGTCTATCACAGTGCCATCGAGCTTCAGGCACTTATTGTCTTTACGATAGAACTTGACTCCTTCAGCTGTTTCATACACAGGATATTCAATTGTTTTTGTTACGGTCTTCTGTGCCTGTTGCGTGTTCCCTTCAGGTGTATAGGGACTATCATCCTCAGCTTTGTATTTGATGCCATCCTTTTCGTAATACTCAGTACCTGTTGAATCTATATAAAGATCGTAATCTTTACCATCAGCAAGTCTCTTTGTTTTATACACAGGTTGCATGTTGTTCGCAACAATTGTAATGGGATTGTCCTCGTCCCAGAAAATATTACCATCACCTCTTTGCTCACCGCAGTAAACAATAGCCTTCGTTCCTTCGCGAAGTTCTTCGTCCGTGCCGGGAGCAATTATGATTATCTGAAGATAATATTTAGTCGCAGTGTCATACCTTATCACATCGTCTGTAAGGACACCGTCTTGTTCTTTTATTCTATAGATATAAGCTTTCTTATCCCCGACACGGTCAGGCGAATCAAACTTCAGGTGACCAAAGTAGATGTATTCCCCCTCGTTTGTCCGGCTTGTTCCAAGAGACGGTGTCGGACCCGCTTGGTTTTGCAATCCTGAATATTCATTAATTGAAACATTTTGAATACTGCTGCTCACATCTTCCATATCAAATCGAAAATATTCGCTGAAATACAATCCTGTTGGCACGGAGCCACTGACGCTTTTAAGAACTTCAGGCATTATGTACACCGGATTAATTTCCGGGAATGGATCCGTATTCTTAAGAAGATATGTCGTACATCCTATGCCATTTGTCCAGGTGTAGTTGGCACCTGAAGCGTCGGCTCGCACATAAACAGCCGACCACGGCGTGGTCTGATCCATACCTGTAGGGATTACGTAATTACCATCGACTATTTCAAGCCCTGTATGATTGGCCAGGGTAATGGATGAAAGGTCATTGCCGTTACCAAGTCTGATGCCTTCGGAGCCCGGACCGTATACAGGACCATATTCATTGCTTCCAACGGTTTTATTCCAAGGAAGTACATCGTCCTTAGCTTTTTCAGCCGATATCCAGTTTTGCTTGCTTGGAACATCCAGATCATCCAGATAAAACAAGACTGATGAATTAGGTGCAGCGCCTACCACCTCAATATCAAAGTTCACCTCAGAACCTGAACCGCTACTTAGAGCATATGAATCATCCGGCATTCTAACATAGTCAAGGAACTGAAGATCCCCGGGATTAATGTTAAAAAGCCAACGCTTATAAAAGTCACCCGCAACGTGCCCTATGTTTGGATCAGGATCGTCCCCACCTGCCGGATCTCTAAAGTCATAATGATCATCAACATTTGGAATTTTGTCAATGTCCGTGAATGTAATACTGTTTATAGTTATCTTTACATCTTTTGTGTTACCATATACGTCTGAAGCAGCATTCGGATAAATAATCTCGATAGGAACCGTCACGGTCTTATTGACATTCCAACTGTCTCTGCTCCACAAAGGAGTTTCAATTTTGAGACCACCACCAGTTGCATTTGTCAATTTATACATTCCACCTGTGTAGGCATCAAATGATTTAGTGCCGTTTTCATAAACGGTTTGTCCAGCTATTTTAACTGTGGGGTTTGACTTAACACCGCCATTAATGCTTCCATCCATGTTGTTGACTCTGTAAAGAGTGATTGGCAGATCGTTAAAATACTGCTTCGTATCATCCGTCTTTGTATATACACCAGGCGCCAGGAAGCCTGCGCCATTATAATTGGTATGACCTTCGGTACTATTTCCGTATATATCCGTTCTTTCGCCCGGAGATGTGCCGCCTATATTAGCAGCAACATTGACATTGGTTCCTTTGTCAGGAGTTGCTGTGCTACCATATGTTTTTTCAAAGCGGTCGGTTACGAGATCGATCCACTCCCTCTTGTTCAGAAGTACTTTCCCACCGGGAACCTTATCGGGACTGGTTCCGACATCCGGTTCAAAGTACATTTTGTTATCCATTATGTATGGTATGTTGCCCTCCGCTCCTTCACCGGAAGCACTCCAGTAATGATTGCTACCGGTTGTTTTCGTTTCGGCCTTTACCATCCAGACTTTTGAGTTCTTTGCGCTGAGAGTCTGTAATTCTTTAAGCTTATCGATTCCCAGTACTCTTGCCGCCCCATTATCTGTGTTTTCTTTGATATGTGAATTATTAAGGTTATCCAAAATGATTGTTTTTAACTTCGAACCGTTGCCGGCAACAAAGTCCTGCATGGTTTCAATAGAACTAAGCTTCCCAAATCCTGAAACATCCAGAATCGGAGTAGTATCATCCGACTGACCTCTTGGGTTTGAAAAAGAGTTGTTAAACATCTCCTTCATGTTTACGGCAGCTGTAAAGTCGCCTGATGATATATCTACTCTAGTAAGGGATGGGCAATCGGCGAAAGCTTCATGCCAGTCAGTAACCCCCGGGAATCTGCAATCCTTAAGAATGAGAGTCTCTAACGCGTTTTTGTAAAGTTTACTGTCCGATCCCCCTGTTTCGGCTCTGAATGCATCAGATATATCCGCCCAACCGGATTTACCTCCGCTGAATTCACAATTAATCATCTCCAGATGCTTTAACGAACTGCAACCGTAAAACATACGCTGCATCTGACAGCCGCCTTCGCTTGTACTGGTAACCGGACGTGCCTTAAATACCTTTTCAGAGCTTCCAAGCACAATCTTTTCAAGTTTTGAACAATCCTTGAACATGTCTTGCATCTCTTGTACGTTTCCGGAATTCGAAAAACCGGAGAGATCCAATTCTTTAATTGAAGAACATCCCTGAAACATCTTCTTCATTTTAGTGACTTTGCTTGTATCTAAAGTTCCAAGGTTTTTTATTTCTTTAAGATTTGCACATCCGTCAAAGAACCCTTCAAGGTTTGTTGCCGTACCCGTAATTGCTTCACCAAAATCAATGGATTCAAGATTTGTAAATCCTGAGAACATATACGCTATAGCTTTGTTGTTAAGATTGATTTTTACTTTACTGGCAGGTGTCGTAAAGACAACTTTTGTAACTTCGTTACGGATTGTTGTAGTTGCATTTGGTCCTGTCGCCCAGAAGGTATTCCATCCTGCCTGGCTCGTCCTGTTTGTACTGAATCCGGCACTTGTCGCATCGTTGGTAGCTCTGATGGTCAGCGTTCCATCGGCAGCCAGATTCCAGTTAATACTATTATCCGTTCCCGGAGTCCTGTTCCTTGGTGTTGCGTCTTCCACACCAATTTCAATCACTTCACCATCCGCAAAAGTTATGGTGAGTTTTTCGCTGCTTGTAAAGGGATTAAGAGATTTAATGTTGTAATCACTACCCTCCTTAGTAAAAGAGACAAGAGACTCATCCGTGAATTCAACTTTAGTAATGTCCGCCGTTCTCTTTTCTATGCCTAATTTAGCGAAGAGTTCGGACATCATCATTTGGCTGCCGCCATTTTGATGATACTCTGCATCCCCATAGTAGTAGTCTACCGTATAGCTGAACGTCACACCGTAAACAGAAAAACTATCTGCTTCAATGCTTGCAACTTTTTTATCGCCTTCACCCTTATCCTTAATGGCCATAGGAGCGATTTCTGTGTAATAACCGTCCTTATTACCCTTTTGCTCGTTAAAATGAATAGCGGAAAAATCCACATCATTTCGTTTCAATGAGCCGTCCTTTGTATCTATTTTAAGTGTAAGGTCACTATCCGGCTGAAATTCTTCCTTGCCGTCTGCGTATTTGATCTTTATATCGAAAAATCTTGCGTAGGGTAAGGTGTCCCCCTTCTTTTCTTCGCTGTCTTTAAAGACCTCTTTGGACGCATCCTTAATGTAATCCTTGTATTCATCCGTAGAACTGCCGATTTCTTTTACGTCCAGTTCCGCATCCCCTGGCATCATGCCTGAAACTGTTATTTCATAGTTGTCACGGTTTACATCCAGGGTCTTCTTCTCCAAAGAAGCTTTTTCTGCTTCTGCATCTTTAGCTTCTTTATCTTTAATTTCTTTCTCCTTATCTTTAGTTTCCTTCTCTTCTGAAGAATCCTTCGCCGAAGAATCCTCACTCTTTTGATTCTCATCGGCCTTCTGCTCATCATCGGCCTTTTGCTCATCTTTGTTCTCCACATAGGTTTGAGCATCAGGCACCTGTTCAGTCTGAACCTCCTTTTCTACGGTTGCCTCAGCTGCCGGGTCAGCGTCCTGAGGAACTGCCGCGAATACTCCTCCGGGAACTGAAAAAACCATAGTCAGTGTTAAAAATACTGCTACAAAAGATTTCATACGCATAATGTTTTCCTCTCTCTATAATAATAACTTTTCTTCTTTCACACTTGCTCTTTATCGGGCACAATAATCAATTTAAACCATTTTACTACTAATTGCGCCAAAAAACAACCGTTCGCTTAACAAAACAATGACACCCTGTAGCAAGTCTTGTAGCAAAAAAACAAAAACCGCGCGACTAAACACATAGTCTTCAATTTCGATTTTATGGCATGTATGGTGGACACGGTTAAGATGCTACTCTTCCTTAACAGTAAACGAATGAGGGTCATCAGCACCTGTATATGGCTGTAGCCCTTTGTTCCCCAATTTGTCTTCTGCTTCTATGTAGTACTCGATACGCTGTCCGGGTTTTATCCCACACAATTCCGCAACATATACATTTTCCCCGGGATCGAGGTTCATACAACTCCGCTGCCAGTTCCCTCTGTTTATTCTGTAAACTACCTCGGCATCTTTCAGCTTGCTTCCGCTATACGGAGTAATGTTTGCCTCTATCCTGTATGAGGACTCTGCTTCCAGGTTGCCATGAAAGACATTGTAATGATCGACGAACACCATATCATCATCGGGGATTTCATGGGTTCTACAGTGAAGAGCATCGGTATTCATCCATTCCAGAAAGCTCCCGTCAGACTTAAACCCATGGATTCGGTAACCCGGAAGAGCCTTTCTGTAGACGGCCACTGCCTTTCGGTTGTACTCATCATTTTTCCCCAGAGGCAGATACACGTGCTTATTCAGAATCAGGCTGTTGGTATACGGAGCAGCATCGGAGTCGGAAGGATTCTTTTCATTCACAGGCTCCTCGACACGATAGACTTTGTAGGGATATCCCCAGCAACATAGCGTGGACTTAAACATATCTGCTGCCTGTTCGTAGTATTGGTAGTTTGGATGTTCCTTGGGAACTTTTGCCACCAGAACTTTGTCAGGTGCCAGAAATTTCCCCCAGCAATCCACATGCTCAATATACCCTCCCTGAGGGTCAATGGTCAGTATGTAGTTGTTAACACCCATGACCCGGCGCATCTCTTCCCTTACCATCTTCACATCACGGTTATTGGTTCTGGTGACGAGAATATCGCTGACAGCTGTTCCTCTGCCGTCACTCATCAGGTTGCCACCGTCCATGTGTATGGTGGATGTAATGGAAGGAACGCCCATTTCCCGTGCAAATTCACTCCCGAATGTCTCTCCGGGCATGGATTTCATCCCGTCTATGGAATTATCAAAATTTACAATGGCAGGCTCACTGCCTCTGAATACGTAGAATGCACCATAGTCTCTGAGATACGGGCTGACCATTTCATGAATGTGCACATTCAATTTATCCGTTGCAACTCCCCTTTTGGAGAGGTAATTCTTCACATCTCTTTCATTATCGCTACTATTATTTGGATCGATTATCACGTGAACTTCCACGTTTTCCGCCATTTGCCTGACAAGATCTACCGGCAGATCCAATGGCCACGCAACAGTGACCCCTTTCATTGGTTCAAACTCACCGGGAAGACGGATTGCCTCACGTTCGTAGTTACCACATGATGATAGGAAAACCAACAGGATAACCATTAAAGTGACAAGTCGTTTACTCATAAGTGCTAGTATACCTCCTCCTTCATTTTCCTATAATGATAACATTCATCATCCTTTCCCACAATGCTCGGATTCGGCTACACCAATTTGTATTCTCCTCTAAGCATCTGCAGTTCCTGAATGTAATCCTCCCCGCTGTTTCTAAGTATTCTCTGGTTCTGGTGAATGTTCATGGTGCGATCTGCCGCATCAAGAATGCATCCTGAAATGTTGGAGCAGTGATCTGCCACTCTTTCCAGATTTGTCAGCAGATCCGACCATACGAATCCGGCATCTACGGAACATTCGCCTTTCTGCAGACGGAGTATATGGCGAGTGCGCAGAGATTCCTTCAGTTCATCCACAATCTGCTCCATGGGCTCCGTTTTTCGAGCCAGGGCAAGATCCCCATATTTGAACGCTGCGTACGACAGGTCTAGGGTTTTTTCCACAGCGGCCGCAATAGTGCCGAATTCTTCCTTGCCCTGATTGGAAAATACGATTTCCTTCTCCTTCAGTTCCTCGGCGGACTGAAGGATGTTCACCGCATGGTCTCCGATTCTCTCATAGTCGCCGATTATCTTCATGTATTTTGTAACCTCTGCACTTTCGTCATCTCCTAGCTGCGTAGATGTCAGTTTTATCAGATATGTACTTAAAATATCTTCCAAATGGTCTGTTCGCTCCTCGGCCTCCCGGATGCCAGCCGCCTTTTTCTCGTCGTAATTTCCAATGGTGCTTATGCTGTCTTTAAGGGCAGTCACTGCCACCTGAGCCATTGAATCAAGCACCTGCCTGCATCTTTCCAGAGCCAGAGTCGGGCTGCCAAGAAGACGCTCATCCAGTTCTTCCGTCTTCTCAACCTCTTCAGTGTCCGGCACCATTTTCGTAACAAGCTTTTCGAGCATTCCGGCCAGAGGCAGCATGAGCACAGTGCACAGAATATTGAATATGGAGTGGCACACGGCTATTCCCATAAGACTTGCCGATTCGCTAAGTATATGAGGCATGAGTGCTGCTCTGATTATGCAGAACACCGTCAGCCAGACCGCGGCACCTATTACGTTAAAGCTAAGATGCACGAGGGCTGCGCGCTTGGCATTTTTGTTTGCTCCAATTGCAGAGAGAATGGCTGTGATGCAGGTGCCTATGTTCTGTCCCATGATAATAGGAATGGCTGCGCCGTAGGTTACTGCACCTGTAGATGCGAGAGCCTGGAGTATACCTACGGAAGCGGAGCTTGACTGAATAATGGCTGTGAGAATGGCTCCGGCCAAAACTCCCAGCACCGGGTTGGTGAACGCCAGGAACATATTCTGAAACTCAGGAATATCCTTCAGTCCCGATACGGCCGATGACATGGCGTCCATTCCGAACATAAGGGTGGCAAAGCCCAGGAGAATCATTCCCGTGTCCTGCTTCTTGGAATCCTTTGTGAACATATACATGGCAATGCCTATGAGGGCAAGGATGGGTGTGAATGAGGTCGGCTTAAAGAGCTGCACGAAGACATTGTCGCTGCTTATTCCGGATAAACTGAGAATCCATGCAGTAACCGTAGTCCCCACATTGGATCCCATAATTACATTAATGGCCTGTTGCAGAGTCATGAGCCCTGAGTTAACAAAGCCTACCACCATTACCGTAGTGGCAGAGGAGCTTTGTATCACCGCCGTTACTCCCAGACCTGTGGCAAGACCCGTGGCTCTGTTGGTGGTCAGTCTCCCTAGGAGACTTTTCAGGCCGTTACCTGCGCGACGTTCAAGAGCCTGTCCCATTATCGACATACCGAAAAGGAACAGGCTTAGTCCTCCTATTAAACTAAGAATGCTGAAAATGTCCATACTTACTCTCCATTTCTATACTTTCATTTTGCTTATATCTTTTTTGCCTTCGAAAAAAGAGTAAACTATGAACATCAATTTCAATATCAGTCTCTTGTAAAATCTATGTAATGTCCGGCTCGCTTTTTCTGAAAATTACCACGAATTCCGTGCCGGCATCCGGCTGGCTGCTTACCTCAATTCTTCCGCCATGAACCAGGACGGCGTGCTTCACTATGGACAGACCCAGACCTGTGCCGCCTACTTCCTTGCTCCGGCTCTTGTCAACACGGTAGAATCTCTCGAAGATGCGCTCTTTGCTCTCTTCCGGTATTCCTATGCCCGTATCCTTTACCTTTAGTACGGTGTTATGTGCGGACTGCTCGACGGTGACATGGACAGTTCCGCCGGGGTGATTGTACTTTATTGCATTGTCGCAAAGATTGTATATGACGCTGTAGAGCATCTGGGGGATTCCCCTCATGGGAGCCTCTGCCCCCTTTAGAGTAAGAGTCACGTTGTTTGCGGAAGATGCAACCTCCAGGCTGTCCACTGCGTTCTCGGCAATTCTGTAAAGGTCGCAGTCTTCCCAGGTCATTTCCACGCCGCCGTTATCCAGCTTTGTAAGGTCGATAATATCTTCTACCAGCTTAGTCATGCGGGAAGACTCTTCACGTATTTTCCCGGCAAAGGGTTTTATGTCCTCATCCTTCACCATTTCGTTTTCCAAAAGCTCCGCGTAGCCCGAAATGGCGTGAAGGGGCGTCTTAAGCTCGTGAGAAACGTTGGCGGTAAACTCCTGCCTTATGAGAGCCGCCTTCTCAATTTCGCTCTGGTCATGCTTTAGCTGTTCCTGCTGAAGCTTTATGCGCTTAAGGAGAGGAGCGATTTCTTTGTATTCCTCTTCATTGAAATGCTCCATTGGATTGTCGGGATCGATACTGTTAATGGGCTCCAGTATTCGCTTTGTAAGTCTAGACGCCAGCAGGAACGATATTACTAAAGCAATTAATATAACAAGGCAGATTGGCTGAGCCATTCCGAGGATTAATGACCACACTGCCAGTTGAACAATGGATAGCCTTATTACAGAGCCGTCAGGCAGCAGCTTTGCCGAATAGAGCTGTCTGTCGGATAAGGTGTTTGAAAAGCGGATGCTCTCTCCGTCTCCGTCCTTAAGGGCTTCTTTTATTTCCTCACGCTCAAGATGATTCTCCATGTTAGCTGTTTTTGCTTTGCTGTCGTAGAGAACCGTCCCGTCGGAATCAATCCAGGTCACACGGTAGTCCTTTGTGTCCAGACCTTTGAAATATTCCTTTCCGGACATAGCGACTCCCTGGGCCGCCAGCTGGGTTTCATTCTTAAGCTGTTTCATCTGGACTCCGGAGAAGTAGTTATATGCCACTCCCATAATGAATACCAGAGAAGCAAGAAAGACCACAACGGCAACTATCCAGATTGAGTTAAATATCTTCCTATTCATTTTCCTGCCCTTCCATTTTGTAGCCAACACCACGAACGGTTTTAATCATGTCTCCGCACTTATCAAGCTTTGTGCGCAGGGTTCCGATATGGACATCCACGGTCCTGGTCTCCCCAGCAAAGTCAATGCCCCAGACAGAGTCCAGCAGGTTTTCACGCGTGAACACCTGCCCCGTGTTTTCCGCCAGAAGCTTAAGCAATTCGTATTCCTTTAAAGTCAGGGAAATGGCCTTGCCGCTCACTGTAACGGTGTGCTTTCCTTCATCTATTAATATATTCCCGCACTGTATTTGCTTACGGTCCTGCTTCGGACTGCTGCGCCTTAGCACCGCCTTAATGCGGGACACCATTTCCATCATTCCGAAGGGCTTTGCCAGATAGTCATCGGCTCCGCTGTCAAGGCCTATGACAGTGTCGTATTCACTGCTCTTGGCTGTAGCCATTATAACGGGAATGTCTTCCGTATCAGGAGATGTCCGAAGCTTTTTCAGTATGCTGATGCCGTCTTCCCCGGGAAGCATGATGTCCAGCACAATAAGCTCAGGCTTTTCTTTTTTCATGCTGCTCCAGAAAGCCGTTCCTTCTTCAAAGCCCCTGGCTTCAAAACCGGACATCTGCAGGGTGTAGATCATGAGTTCCCTTATACTGCTGTCATCTTCCACACAATAAATCATCTGTTAGCTCCTTTCACTCCTTGTGTATACCATGCTAACAGATGATTGTAAATCTTAGGGTGTAATAATTGTAAATTTTACGTAAAGATTTTTACATATCTATGGCCATGCGTACGTCCAGATGCATGTCCGGATTGGCCTGCTCTATAGTTAGGGTCTGATATCAATTTCACCTTCTGTTCCAGATATGGTTTATCACATCCATCCAAAGCAATCAACCGAAATTACGATTTGTAATTTTGATTGTTTGCACGATATTACAATATGTTTTATGTTGTTTTTGCACCGGGTATACATTTTTCAATTTGAGACTTGCATCACTTCGCTCGCGACAGCAGGGTTACGGCTTCAACATGCCCCGGGACACCACTATGAATGTCACCCGTATGAGGGAACATATCCAAAATTTCATCCGTAGTCGGAAACATTTCTACTAACTTCCTGTTGTCGGAAACATATCAGAAACATTCATTTTGCTTATAACGCATCCTTCGGGCAACTCCTGACACATTCCATACACAGGATGCATTCGGTGCCGTTTAGACGTTTCCTGCTGTTATCAGTTACGTCAACATTCATCGGGCATACTTTTTTACACTTTCCACAGGAAATACATTTATCCTTATTACATTTGATACGTAACAGCGAAAAATAGCTCATCGATTTCAGAAAAACAGTAATCGGACAGATGTATTTGCAAAAAGCCCGGTTGTCCTTAAATAGATGTGCCAGGATTATTCCTACCGCATAATAGATTACATTTCCTGCTATAAATGCCCAGAACATGATCCATTCAATATTCCCGACTTTTGCGAGAAATAAAGTAGCCACAAAGATAAGTGAGGCAGCAAAAGTAATATATCGGATCCATCCGATTTTCTTTCGGGGATTTTCCGAAACTTTATACGGCAGGAAAT
>DFGY01000097.1 GCA_002372505.1 Firmicutes bacterium UBA3738 | reverse complement strand
AGCTACAGTAAAGAAGGGCAAAGTAACAGCCAAGAAGAAGGGTAAGTGCACCATCTACGCATACGCGCAGAACGGCGTATACACAACCTTCAAAGTTACAGTTAAGTAGCAGACCAATTGACTTAAGAAAGTAGCGGGCAAACTCGCGCTGAAATATTAGTCAGAAAGAGCGGGCAGCCGGAGGATGCTCTTAAGGACCGGCAGCCCGCCCCCACCCAGGGGGCAGCCCTTTCTTTACGGACGCTCGCAAAACCCCAAACGTATATACAAAAAATATACCCTTATATTGTATTCGGGTCCTCTCTAATGCCGAAAGGTATTTCCCGAAACGAAATATCAAACCCAAAAAAACGATTTAACTATGATAGATACACGCGCGCGTTCGTAAAGAGAGGGCGACCTATGCAAAGGACCTATGCAAACGCTATTGACAGCGTCAAAAAACTATTGGTATACTGACTTAAAAAATAGAAAGCTTTCATGTCGGGCTATTGAGGAGGCCCGCTAAGAGGGAATCAGGTGAAAAACCTGAGCGGTCCCGCCGCCGTGAGTGATGATCCCTTTTCACGTATGCCACTGGAATTACTGGGAAGGCGAAGAGGGTGTATGCATAAGCCGGAAGACCTGCATGAAAGAACGTCTGCCGGCGAGGACTCTGGATACAGATATTTTAACAGCGTAAACGGGCTGTGGCTTCAGGTTGCCACAGCTATTTTTATTTTTGAAGCACGAAGAGCGAAAGAAGCGAGTATGAATTATTTAAACAAAGGAACATATGGATTAGCAAGACTGCTGACTGCCATCATTGTAGCGGCATTAATCACTTCCATGGTGCCGGTTCCGACGAAGGCCGCAGTAACCGGTGCAAAGACGCCTCAAGGTGTGGCTAATGCCCACATAAAATGGCAGAAACGTTTCGGGACAGGATATGCTAATGCGGTAACACCGCCCCTTCTTGTTGGCAGCCACATGTACATCGGCTCCGGCGGCTACATGTACAAGCTAAATAAAAACAACGGCAAGGTGCTGCAAAAACTAAAAGTAGAAGGAGTCTTCGGTTATACAACCATCGCCCCCGCCTACAACGGTGCGGATAAAATATTTGTGCCCCTTAGCGAAGGGCGCATTGAGGCAATAGACATCGGCGAAGGCAAAATGAAAAAACTGTGGACCAGCAAATCCTTCGGCGGCCAGGCCATTTCCCCAATCATATGTAAAGGAGATAGCGCATACACCGGCGCCTTCGGAAAAGGCGGAGACAGTTACTTCGTGAAAATAGACCAGGACACCGGAAGTTTCACCAGACTTGCCGTAAATGAAAACGGATACTACTGGGTCGGAGCCTATGTTACGGATAAATTTGCCGTCTTCGGGGAAGAGGCAGACCCGGATGGGAAGGCCCGGGTGAAGGTGGTAAGAACAGACGCAGGGGAACTTCCGGAGCCTATGTCGGAAATAACAGTTACGGGTTCAGTCCGCTCCAGCATAGTCGCAGATTCCGGCAATCTGTACTTCGTAACCAAAGGAAAGAGATTATATAAAACTTCTCTTAGCAGCGAGACAGGAAAGCTGGCGGCGCCAAAGAGCGTTACACTCACCGGGGAATCCACCGGCGTGCCGCTTGTCCATAAGGGCAGAGCATATGTTGGCACCTCCGCAGGTAAGATAGATGTCGTAGATGTAGAAACTATGAAGAGAAAGTATTCCGTCGCCACCCCGGGCTACGTTCAGGGAGAAATGCTCCTTTCAAATTTCGGAGGAAGGCTGAAGCTTTACGCCGCATATAACTCTCCTGTTGGTGGAGTTTACTATGTAGAGCCGGGCAACTCCAAAGCCGCGGTTAAAGGAAACCTCCTCCTCCCGGACAACAAACAGTATTGCATCTCCCCGGTAATCTGCGACAGCGAAGGAACCCTATTCTACAAAAATGACAGCGGCTACATAATGGCCATTACAAAGGGATACTTCTCCGGCAAGGTAAAGCTCACTGCCAAGGCCGGGAAGAAGAAAGCAATTCTCAGCTGGAAGAAGGTCAGCGGCGCCGATGGATACATGGTGTATCGGGCAGCAAAGAAGAAGGGGAAATATAAAAAGATTGCCACAGTCGTAAAAGTCGCCGCCAACATAAAGTACACCAACACAAAACTAAAAGCAGGAAAGAAATATTATTACAAGGTCAGGGCTTACAGGGCTACGACCGGAAGCAAAAAAGTTTATACAAAGTTTTCAAATATAAAAATGATAAAGGCAAAGTAAAAAACAAAGAGGAGGCAAAAATGAGAAAATCAAAAACAATTCTATCAATCGTACTGTCCCTGGCAGTAGCCATGGCAATGCTGCCGGGCGCAGCACTGGCTGCAGGCGATGACAGCAAAAGCGTAAAGGTTAAATTCGCAGCCGGAACACCGACAAAGATTCACATGGTACAAACGGAAATAACCGCCACTTCGGGTCTGGTGGAAAAGTACTTCCCCGAGTTTAAAGATGAAGAGCCTGGCGGAGTATCTTTTGCGGATGTAATAATCGCAGCGCATATAGAAAAATACGGCGAGAAAAATCTTAAGGAACACGTTGATATAACTAAATACCCAGGCATGACCGGACTCTCAATGGCCAAGCAATTTGATAATGCTTTTGTTGGTTTGTACTATGTCAATGATAAGGGCGTAAACAGCGTATCCGATGAGGTAAAGGCCGGAGACAAACTCTTCGCTATGTCCTACGATGACTTCAATTACGCCGGGCTATACGGATCCTTGAATAAAGCGGCATACAAAGTTAAGGCCGGAAAAAAAGTATCAATGAAAGTTGTTGCTGACAACTTTGGAACGCAGATTGTACCGACAGATGCTGTAATAAACGAAGTAAATCCGAAGACAGGAAAAATGACAGCCATGAAGACCACGTGTTCTAAGGGAAAGGCGGCAGCAAAATTTTCAAAGGTAGGCGTTCACCACATTGCTGTATCCGGCACAGTCAACTATAAGGACTGGGGTGGAAATAATGTAGAAAGTGGATTTGCAGGAGCAATCGCCAAAGTCACAGTTGGTCTGGACAAGGCTAAAATCACCAAGAAGACTGCAGGCAAGAAAAAGGCTACACTGAAATGGAAGAAGGTTGTAGGCGCAAAGAGCTATCAGGTTTACAGAGCCACAAAGAAGGACGGGAAGTTCAAGAAAGTAGCTACAGTAAAGAAGCTCAGCTACACAAATAAAAAATTAAAGAACAAAAAGAATTACTACTACAAAGTCCGCGCTTACGCCAAAGCGGATGGGAAAGCATATACAGGAGCATTCTCACAAGTAGTAAAGGTAAAAGTAAAATAAAGCGAGATATCTACAACGGGACAGTTTACTGGGTGTAATGCTTTGGGAGGAAGTAGAACTAAAACATATCACATATCTGTGCAAATAAGCGTGGGTATGTGATATTATATTAATAGAAATACAGACATATCAAAGAAAGAGAGAGAAGCATGGGTATTTATCTTAATCCGGGAAACGATTTGTTTCAGGAGAATCTGAACTCAGAAATATATGTGGACAAGAGCATGCTGATTGCGCACACGAATAAGGTGTTGCGTACACAGCAAAAATTCCTGTGCGTTAGCCGTCCGCGCCGCTTCGGCAAGTCCATGGCGGCTCAGATGCTGGCTGCCTACTACGACCGCAGTGTGGATTCGAGAGATCAGTTTGACGGACTCGCAATTTCAGAGCATCCATCATTTGATGAGCACCTTAACAAATACAATGTAATACAGCTCAATATGCACAATTTCCTGACACCGACAAACAGTATGGATGAAATGCTGGGGCTGTTAGAAGAGGATTTAAAGGATGACCTTATTGAAGAATATCCGGATATTAACATATCCAAAGGTAGAAATCTAGCCACGGCGTTACTCAAAGTACATGCAAAAACCAAGGTGCCTTTCGTATTCATTATCGACGAATGGGACTGCATATTTCGTGTACATCAGGAGGATGAGAAAACTCAGAAGAAATATCTTGATTACCTGAGAAACCTGTTGAAAGATCAACCCTACGTTGCCCTTGCATACATGACAGGCATCCTTCCTGTAAAGAAATACGGGCAGCACAGTGCCTTAAACATGTTTACGGAAGTATCCATGACAGATGCCAGAGAGTTTGCTCCCCTTACCGGATTTACCAGGGGAGAGGTGGAAGAATTATGCGAAAGCTACGAGATGCCCTTCGAAGACATCCAGGCATGGTATGACGGATACAATGTTGACGGGGTGGAAACGTACAACCCACGCTCCGTCGTAATGTCTGTGACGGGACACAGGCTCAACAATTACTGGACCCAGACGGAGACCTTTGAAGCACTGAAGGTCTACATCGAAATGGACTTCGATGGATTGAAAGAAAAGGTAGTGCAGATGATAGCCGGGGAACGCATTCCCATAGAGACCCGCACATTCCAGAATGATATGAGGTCACTAACCAGTGCAGATGACGTGCTCACGTTACTGATTCATCTGGGATACCTGACATATGATTTTGAAACAAGCGAAGTGTGGATACCAAATAATGAATTGCAAGAAGAGTTCTACATATGCATCAAAGACCGTGGCTGGGAAGTAATAATGGACGACATAAAGGCATCCGATGAGCTCATGAAATCCATGATTGCCGGGGAGGAAGATAAGGTCGCCGCAGCGGTGGAAGGCGCTCACGACAGATTCAGCAGCATATTCGCATATAACGATGAGAATACCCTGGCAAGCGTCCTGGTTCTCGCATTCTACGCCGCCAGGAAGTCATACATCATGCACAGGGAGTATGCCACCGGCAAAGGCTACGCCGACCTGGTATTCTTGCCGAGACCCAATAAAGATTTGCCGGCCCTGGTCATGGAGCTTAAAGTTAACGAAGCCACAGACACAGCCATCGACCAGATTAAACAGCGTAATTACCCACTCATTCCAGCTGAGTACGCAGGGGAAATAATCCTATGCGGCATCAGCTACGACAAAGAAAGTAAAGCGCACAGCTGCAAAATCGAGCGGATGTAGAGAGCCGTCCTTTCCTTGACAAAACATAAAAGCAGTAAGAGAATATTACTGGGGAAATAGTTAAATTAAATGTTAAGGAGAGGAAAAATGAAAAAAGAAAACAAGAGCTGCGATATGGCAGCAGTGCTTTTAGCACTGAAACAGGAACTAAAGGAAGGCGAAAAGTCGGATGCAACTATGGAAAAGTACATGCGCGACGCCGAACGGTTCCTGGTTTTTTATTGCGAAAGCGAGCAAAGCGGAGCAGGAGATAATCAATCAGTGAAAAAGCAAACGGCAGAAAACAAACCAGAACAAAGCAGACAGGAAAATAGCGTTAAGAAAAAGAGCATTCATGAAATATCGAAAGAAGACGTAATCGCATATAAGGAATACCTGAGAGAAAACGGTTACTCCCCATCAGGAATAAACAGTATGCTTGCCGGAGTTAGAGCACTCCTAAAAAGCATGGGCAAAGAAGACATCAAAGTTAAGAACTACAAAGTGCAGGAACAAGCCTTTGCCGACGAGAGCAGGATGCTCACGAAGAATGAGTATTTGAAAATGATAAATTGTTGTAAGAGCGATGGTGAAGTAACTGGCAAAAGCAAAGGGATAAAGAAAAGTAGACAGCAAAAAAATGTAG
The DNA here is from genome assembly GCA_002372505.1 of Firmicutes bacterium UBA3738. Lineage (GTDB taxonomy): Bacteria > Bacillota > Clostridia > Peptostreptococcales > Anaerovoracaceae > UBA3738. Next base: position 4,524 of record DFGY01000097.1, on the reverse strand, counting down.
GTAATTTAAAATTGAGAAAAGCTGCACTAATCATGGAGACCATATGCAGCACCGGCATTAGAGTATCCGAGCTAAGATTCTTCACAGTAGAGGCAGTGCGCCGTGGAGAAGTAAACGTTTACTTAAAAGGTAAAGAGAGAAAAGTCCTCATGAGCAGAAAACTGAGCAAACGTTTGCTCGCCTACGCAAAGGAGCGAGGGATAACAGAGGGAAGCATATTCATTAACGGCAAAGGAAGGCCACTGCATAGGAGCCAGATCTGGCAGATGATGAAGAGCATGTGCGAGCGAGCCGGAATCGATAAAAAGAAGGTCTTTCCACATAATCTTAGAAAACTATTCGCCAGAGCCTTCTATAACATAAAGAAAGACATAGCAAAACTGGCCGATGTCCTTGGCCACAGCAGCATCAACACCACAAGGCGGTACATAAAGACCAGCCCGCAGGAGCACATAAAGCAAATTGAAAGACTTGGGCTTGTAGTTTAGAAGAAGCGCAAAACAAAGACTCACGGAATGTCCGTTCCGTGAGTAAAAAACAAATATCTATACGATAATATTGACATATTGGAGGATAACAATCAAGCATTTTTTCATACAAATAACCCAAAAATAACCTTAGCAAAGAAATAGAACGCAAAAAAGAATAACGCTTTAGCAAAGTAAAACCCCGAAAATCAACAATAGAGCATAGCAACACAACCTGCGAGAGCGCAGATGTTTTTTTATGTGCACATTTTTAATGGCTTTTCGGTCATGAATGAGATGACGCTACATTATTTCGTTTTGTGTTCGGATTGTTGACACGATTTCCGATAGCCTCCTTTAGAGAAGGGTCACTTGAGCCAACGGAACGGACATTCCGTGAAAGACCGTTAAAACCAGCAAAGGAGAGGAGGCAGAGCAGGTGATGAAAACATAGAAAAAGAAGCAGTATTCAGTAAGGAGGAAGAGGAAAGGAATAGATATCACAAGAATATATAGGAGGTTAAATAATGCAATCAAGAACTAACAGCAAATGGCTGCACAGGGTTTTTGTGTTTCTGCTTGCTATTATGGTTGTGGGGTCGTACGCGATGCCGCAGTCTTTTGGTATGTTCGGAGCACAGACAGCAAAAGCAGCAGCCAAAGAGCTTCCCGGCGGCGGAACAATACAACTGCTGGGAACAGATGACAACCATGAGCAGCTTACAGATATGGATGGCGAGACGGCAGAGTTTTCGCATACAGGTTCATTAAATGCAATGAATAAAGAGTATTCTTTCACCATAAGAATGAACGATATTGTTGGTGGTAAAGTAAAAATTGAACTTGCAAAGGGTTTGCAGTTTGGAAGCACCGGCGAAGAAAATGCAAATGTGACGAACACTTTGACCGGAGATATAGAAAAGGAGGAATTTGAAAAACCAAGTTATATATGGAACCGTTATTCGAGAAATACAAAGTGGGAGGTATATGAATTTGATGATGCTCACATGTACAGAGGAGCAAGAATACCAAAGAATACCAAGTCAGTTAAGGGAACGTTTAAGCCTTCTGCATCAACTTCTTTGGATTGGACGTTTACGGTATATGCAGATCACGCTTTACTATTTAAGGAAATAGACGATGCGATAAAGGTCACATATGAAAAAGATGATGCTGAAGTTTCTTTAAAAACATCTGTTCATATAGAGTATAACTGTAATGATGTAACGCATACACGTACTTTTGCTGCAAGCAAAAAATCCATAACGAATTTACTGAGAAATGGAGCTCAATACGAGTATGAGTTTAAAGGTGATAATCGAATTTATAGAGTTCTCTGCAATTATAAGATTACATATAACTGTCCAGAAGGCGTAACAATGAAACTCAATGAAATAGCAAATGGGCATTTCCAGCTAAATAAGACGTCAGAGACCACATATGTTTTGACAAATATCTCACCTATACTTAGCTACTACGGCAATTTATTCGAACCGGTAGATTACATTTTTGATGTAAAAGATGAAGAGAAGAATAAGAAAGTAAATGTTGTTAAAGAGGTTTATAATCTCAAAGGTGAATTGATGAATACGATAAATTCGCCTAGAAACTTCAAAATACAGGAAGAAGATGCAGAAGATGTATGGGTTCAGAGAGTTACTAATTCAGCACACTTGAGCGCTGCTGTACATGCACAAAGCGGAACGCAAACAGCTCCTAATGTCGGAAGCTTGGGTGTAAAAAGTATTGCTGGAGCTGCTTCATACGGCAATGCAGGAACTCTTGACTCAGATGAGAAGTCATGCAGATATGTGTTCGATGATGAAAATATAAAAGTAACAGCTGTAGCCATACCATTACCCGAAGGAAATGTTGTTACTAGTATACGGGTCAAAACCAACAAATCTCCAGAAGGAAGAAATGTAAAGGTGTCCTTGACCGGCGGCTCTACCGGATTATTTTGTGTTGGGAAAGATATATTAAAACTTAAAGATGACGAATATATAAGAGAACTAAGATACAACATGGGTACGATTCCGGCAGGTTATCAAAGTTCCTCTACTGGATTTGTGGAAGGCGTACTGTCACACAAAGAAGGTGCCATAATATTGGGAACAATTGAAATCTTCGACACGTATGATCCAGAGAAAACAACAGGGCAAGGCATACTTCGTGCAACCATTAAGAAGAATGGCACTGGCGGTTGGTATATTGAGGATAGAAGTGAAACATCATCTGTTGTAAGTGGAGAAAAAATGCATAAATCGATTTTGTTCACGGAGAGTGGCTTAATTAGTGCGGATAAGTATAACATGTATCTTTGCGTACCGGAAAATGCCACACTAGAAAACCTAAAGGTTAATGCGTATACCTCACTACGTGATGTAACCACAGAAGAAGGCGAACAGTTTGGTTATCCCAAAAGAGATGTGAATATAACAAAGTACGTCAAGAAATCCTCATTGCTTACTAGTACATCAGATGATGGAGAAACAAAATATTATTACAAATTAGATTTTAACAATGTTCCAGAGGAGTTTCGCATAATGTCTCATCCGATGGCCTATGGTTATCCAACGGGTGTATTTTATTCGTATTTGACGATTGATTATGATATCAAAACAAGTAAAAATTCTCCTTCAGGAAAATATAAAGCAGAAGATAACATCTTTTTTGAAATAGTTCGATTGACATCTGAATATGGCGACGTCAATAATACATACAATTTCGATTCGAATGGTGGAAGAATATTTTCTGCAAAAAGTGGAGATGGATATACCATACACCAGTTGACAGACGTAATCGCAGAGTCCGAATCCAAGGCGGGTCTGATGGAGAAATACGTGAAATATAATGAGTCCGATCCGCAGACTATCCTGCCCATTGGGGAGGATGAGAACGTTAATCTCAAGACCACGGTCATCAACCAGAGCGGCATCGAAGCCCCCTCCGGAACCACCGTGTGGCAGCCCATCCCCAAGAAAGGCGAAGACTGGGGCGAGCTTACCAAAGGCAGCAAGGACAAAGACGGAACGGTAATAGATAAGGCTCCTTACTCGCTGGAGCTTGGGGAGAGAGTGACCAATCCGGATCCATCCGTATGGGATCTTGACTATGCGGTAAGCGCCGCTGAGCCAACCAAGAAAGCAGACGGCAGCATCGACTGGAGAGCATGGAGTGATTCAGTCACATGGAAATCATCAGTGTCTGATGAAGAACTCAAAGACGTGAACTGCGTGAGACTTAGGGCCAAGACCAATATCCCAACTGACGCCAAAGATGAGCTTAAGATGGACGTTAAGGCAGTGGCAGTAAGTGAAGACAAATCAGAAAAGAACTCAGCCATGATACTGCGCCCTGTGGTATACCGCAACCTTACGGTAAATGAAGGAACACCTGACGAAAAGGTATTCTCAGGAACAGAAGCCGGAGAGCCTACAGCCCTGCTGTTCGCCACAGGAAAGATCAAAGGAACAGTGTTCCGCGACAAGGACAAGGACGGTATATGGGATGAAGATGAGCAGGCGGCAGACCTGACAGCTGACGGCCCGTACAAACTGTACCTGTATGGAGGAGCCGAAGGTGAAAAGCAGCTCATGATGAAAGGCGAGATAGATGCGAATACGGGAGAATACCGTTTCAACGGACTTGCCACAGGAGAAGAATACGAAGGCTACTACTCTCTTCGCGTGACCAACAGAGAGACTCCGCCTGTAGGAAAGAACTTCAGAGGAGTAGACGACGGAGAACTGCTGTCTGACGAGATGATAGTAACAAGGAAGGCTAAAGGCAGCGAAAGAGGAAAGTCGGAAAACAACGCCTTTACTCACAACACAGACGGTGAAGACTCATCAAGAGAGATGAGAGGCTATGCATTCTCAGACCCCATCACGGCAGCAGACGCCAACTCGTTCACTTTCTCCCTTTCGGAAGGAGGACACTACAACGTAGGTGTGTACTGGAACTCTCCCACCACACTTAAGTTCAGCGTGGATCCTGAAAAAGGTATCTTGAAAGACCAGGCGGCTGCAGATGATTGGGTGAAATTCACAGATGA
>DFGY01000012.1 GCA_002372505.1 Firmicutes bacterium UBA3738 | reverse complement strand
TGACACGAGAACCGTCCCCCTGTCATCTTTTCTACGACAGTACGGACGTGCATTTCGTAGATATTCCGGATGCGGATATCGAAGCATACGTAGAAACTGAGGAGCCATATGATAAAGCTGGTGCATATGCGGTACAAGGTACCTTCGCGAAATACACCAAAGGCGTCGACGGCGATTTAGAGAACGTTATCGGTTTTCCTTTCTATAAGTTTGAATCGATTATAAAATCTATTATTTAATTAATAAATAAAAAACTAATAAATAAAAACCCCGACTTTTTAAGCCGGGATTTTTTGATCGTTATTGTCTCTAAAGGTAATGAACCTTAAATCTTTGCAAAAGCCTGTTTGAAGTCTGCAATGAGCTCGTCAGCTTCTTCAAGACCTACAGCCAGTCTGATAAGTCCTTCCGGAATGCCGGCCTCAGCAAGCTCTTCAGCTGTGTACGGTGAGTGAGTCATTGAAGCCGGATGCTCGATAAGTGTCTCAGCATCGCCCAGTGATACAGCGCATGTGCAAAGCTCAAGAGCGTTACAAAGAGCTGCGCCTGCTTCTCTGGATTCAACTTCGAATGCTACCATGCCGCCGAAGTCAGCCATCTGTTTAGCTGCAATGTCGTGTCCCGGATGATCTTCCAGACCCGGATAGTAAACCTTCTTAACCTTTGGTTCGCTAACGAGATATTCAACGATCTTCTTAGCGTTTTCAACATGCTTCGGAACTCTCAGTGCCAGAGTTTTAAGACCTCTCATAATCAGGAATGCTTCCTGAGGTCCAAGTACGGCGCCTGTCATGTCCTTAAGACCGAAGAGTCTCATTTCAGCCATGAATTCAGCAGTTCCGCATGCGAATCCAGCGATAACGTCGCCGTGTCCGTTCAGATATTTAGTTGCTGAGTGGACAACTACGTCTGCGCCCAGTTCCAGAGGCTTCTGGAGTACCGGTGTAGCAAATGTATTGTCTACAACAACCTTAATATCCTTGTTAAAGTCATGAGCTATTTTTGCAACTTCTGCTATATCTTCTATCTTCAGAGTCGGGTTAGCCGGGCTCTCGAGATATACTGCGCATGTGTTGTCTTTCAGCGCATTCTTAACCTGGTCCAGATCGGATGTGTCGATGAAGCTTACTTCAACGCCGTATCTTGTCATGCCGTGGTTAAGCAGTGCGAATGTGCAGCCATACAGTGTGGAATCAGCAATGATGTGCTTTCCTGCAGCTGCGATTGTCCACAGTGTGGATGAAATAGCACCCATACCTGAACTGAATGCTACGCAAGCTTCTGCGCCTTCCAGCAGAGCGATTTTTTCTTCCAGCAGGGATATTGTCGGGTTACCCAGTCTGCTGTATATATATCCTTCTTCCTCACCTGCAAAACGTCTGCCGCCCTGTTCTGCAGTCTCAAATACAAATGTTGATGTCTGATAAATCGGCATGGAAAGTGAACCATAGCCTTTTTCCTTTGAAACTCCACCGTGAATAGCTTTAGTTGCAATGCTCATGTTTTTTACATCTTCCATAACGCATTTCTCCCTTCGTAGCAAACTATTTCTGAATTTATCAGAATATTAAGTAACTCTTCTTAATAAAATAATAGCACAAGACACAATTTTCTGATAATAGTTATTTTGAGTCATGTGCTATAGTTTTTCCCTATACCTACTTTAGGAATTCTATTTTCAACGTTTTCTGCTGCTTTATTTCTTCGAGTACCGTCTTGTTGAGTTTATCGATATAGTCTTTTGCCTGGGAGGATAAAACCGTATTTTTTAATTTTATATACCCTATTGTTATCTGTTCATCCAGCTCCAAAGGCACGGATACTATAGCTTTTCCGTTGAGTCTGGTGCAGGTCATTCCCGTTCCGATGGTGTAGCCGTTAAGCCCTGCCAGCATGTTAAAAATCGTAGCTCGGTCGTTTACCACTATTCTCTTTCTATGGTCCATGGTGCTCATAATCTCTTCGGAGAAATACAGAGAATCCGTGTTCTTCTGCTGATAGCAGAGATAAGGATAATCCGTAAGCTGGTCCAGGGTCAGTGACTTGGCACCGGCCAGAGGGTGGCTCCTTGGAAGGAATACACATGGCTCCGAGCGGAACAGTGGAATGTAATCCATTCTGTTATCCTTTAAGAATCTCATCATAACCTTTTCGTTAAAGTTATTTGTGGAAAGGATTCCGATTTCGCTTCTCAGATTCTTAACGTCGTCGATAACCTCGGAGGTCTGGCACTCCCTCATGGAAAAGTCATAGGAATCCATGTCCTGTTCTTCAATAAAATCAATCATGGCTGCCACGGCAAAGGCGTAGTGCTGCTCCGATACGGAAAGAATGCTGGTCTCAGTCTCCGGGGAGAAAAACCTTCTTTCCAGATTGTCCACCTGCTCCATTACCTGCTTGGCGTAGCTGATGAATTCCGCACCTTCCTTTGTGACCTCAACGCCTCTGTTGGTACGGTTAAAAATCTCAAACCCCAGTTCCTTTTCGATTTCCTTTATAGAGCCGGATAGACTGGGCTGAGCTATAAAGAGCTGCTTTGCCGCCTCGTTCATGGATCTGGTATCAGCAACGGCTATTACATATTTTAATTGTTGTAGTTTCATTTTTTGACCTCTACCGAAATAATAACACCGACTACATTATATCATTGTCAGTATATGGTAATCAACCGTTTACCTCAGTTGAATAATGATTTTTCTTATGATACAATCCCCTCATGAGTATCAAAGTAAATTTAGCAGTTGCGGCCAGTAAAGCAAGCCGCAAAATAATGAGGCTTCTGGGGAAAGGAGCTTCCACCATGCCCGGGAAAGTCGGGCTTTCAGTATGTCCGAACCTGCTGGGTCATCTGGCAAAGGATGTAAAGTGCATAATCGTCACAGGAACAAACGGCAAGACCACCACTTCCAGGATGATTGAGCAGACCTTAATTGACGCCGGCGTTACATACTTCTGTAACAAGAGCGGCGCCAACATGATGAACGGCATCACAACGGAATTTGCCATGAACAGCACCCTTTCCGGAAAGCCGAAATGTGAATACGCCCTCATAGAGTGCGACGAGGCCGCCTTTAAAACCGTAAGCAAATACGTAGACGCAGACTGCGTCCTGGCCACAAACGTATTCCGGGACCAGCTGGATCGCTACGGCGAAATCACCCACACTCTGGACAACATTCGCATAGGTATCCAGAATTCCAAGAATGCAGTAGTCTGCCTTAACGCCGACTGCTCTCTTACTGCGTCACTTCGTGAAGAGATTCCCAACGAAATCGTACTCTACGGAGTCAACCTTCCCATATACAAGGAACATATCAAGGAATCCAGCGATGCACCCTACTGCATCCACTGCAAGCACGAATACGAATATGAATACATAACCTTCGGTCACCTGGGAAAATACAGATGCCCCAATTGCGGCTACGAAAGACCGGAGCCTGACATCGCCGTGACGGACGTCATTGTCAGCGACGCCAACCACAGCGAAATCGAAATAACCATGGGCGGAGAAAAGCGCAAGGCCACCATTAACCTGCCCGGCGGCTACAACATCTACAACGGTGTCGCTGCCGTAACCGTAGCCAAGGTAATGGGCTTCCCTGCGGAAACTGCAGTAGGCGCCCTTGCTACCTTCGAGTGCGGATTCGGCCGTATGGAAAAATTCATGCTGGGAGGCGCTGAGACGAGAATGATCCTCATAAAGAATCCTGCCGGCTGCAATCAGGTACTGAATTTCCTGTCCAATATCGACGAAAAGTCCATGTTCGTTGTATGCCTCAACGACAACTACGCCGACGGCCGGGATATTTCATGGATCTGGGATGTGGACTTTGAATCCCTTCAGAGAATCGAAGAAAATCTTACCGGCGTCCTTGTCAGCGGCATAAGGGCCGACGAAATGGCTATGCGTTTTAAATACGCCGGCATTCCTGAAGAAAAAATCCGCGTAATCAAGGATTACGAAAAATTAATCGATGAATTTACCGCGCAGGATGCGCCTGTATATATTATGCCGACCTACACTGCCATGATGGACCTTCGGGCCATTGTCAGCAAGAAATTCGGCTACAAAAATTTCTGGGAGTAATGAAGGAATAATAAAATGGAAAATTACACGATAAATATCTGCCACCTCTACCCTGACCTGCTCAATCTTTACGGGGACAACGGAAATATAATCTGCATGAAAAGCCGCCTGGAAAAGCGAGGCATTTCCTGCAATGTTACCGGCCTTTCCGTAGGTGATAAGCTTGAGGCCGATAAATTCGATCTGTTTTTCATAGGCGGCGGTCAGGATTTTGAACAGGACGTGCTTCTTAAGGACGCAGACCTGAATAAAAAAGACGAAATAAAGCGGGCTATGGAAGCCGGCAAAGTCTTTCTCTGCATTTGCGGCGGATATCAGATACTGGGAAAGTATTACAAGACCTGGGACGGCAAGGAACTGGAATTCATGGGTCTCATAGACTTTTACACCGAAGGCCACAACGAGAGAATGATTGGAAACTACATGTTTGAATGCGACGCTCTCGGCGGCGACTACATTGTCGGCTTTGAAAACCATTCCGGGAAAACCTTCCTGGGCGACGGCATAAATCCCATCGGAAAAGTTGTAACCGGAGGCGGCAACAACGGAATAGACGGCATGGAAGGATTGCACTACAAGAACGTCTTCGGAGCATATTGCCACGGCCCTATGCTGCCCAAGAATCCAAAATTCTGCGACCTACTCCTCCAGACCGCCCTGGACGTCAAATACGGCGAAGGCACAGTAACCTTAGCCCCCATTGACGACACACTAGAAAACAACGCCCACAATTATATGGTTAACAGATTAAGTAAATAGCGTTTCACGGGGACAGGCTTTTTGTTTCGCACTCGCGCCGGTAGAGTGCGAAACAAAAAGCCTGTCCCCGTGAAACGTTTAGTTTGATTCGGTTGCGGTGGCTACGATATTGAGGCCGCCGTACATTTCTCTGAGTTTTGGTTTTTCTATTTTGCCTGTTGCGTTTCTAGGCACTTCAGCAAATATTATGGTTACGGGTCTCTTGTACCGCGGCAGGTTCAGGCAGTATTCGCGGACCTGCTTTTCGGAACAGGTGTAACCTTCTTTTACTTCTATGATTGCGGCTGCGATTTCTCCAAGTCTCTTGTCAGGCAGGCCTATTACTGCAACGTCCTTTATGGCTGTCATTGTGTGAAGGAAATCTTCAACCTGTACTGGATATATGTTTTCACCGCCGGAGATTATTACATCTTTCTTTCTGTCGACGAGATAAATAAATCCATCCTCGTCCTGCTTGGCCATGTCACCTGTGTAAAGCCAGCCGTCTTCCCCGAGGACTTCTACCGAAGCATCGGGATTCTTGTAGTAGCATTCCATGACTGAGGGGCCCTTTACAGCCAATTCCCCTACTTCTCCCTGGTTTACGCTATTTTTGTTCTCGTCAACAATATCTGTTTCCCAGCCGTATCCGGGCACGCCGATTGCGCCGACTTTCTCGATGTTTTCAACGCCAAGATGAACGCATCCGGGCCCAAGGGATTCGGATAGGCCGTAGTTTGTATCGTATTCATGATGGGGGAAGTGCTGCTTCCATCGTCTTACCAGTGACGGCGGTACGGGTTGGGCGCCAATGTGCATGAGTCTCCACTGATCCAGCTCATAGTCGTCCAGATTGAACTCTCCCCTTTCAATTGCATCCAGGAGATCCTGAGCCCAGGGCACCAGCAGCCAGACTATTGTGCAGCGCTCCTCCGACGCGGCCTCTATTATATATTCCGGCTTCGTTCCTCTGAGAAGTACCGCCTTGCCGCCGGATACCAGACTGCCGAACCAGTGCATTTTCGCCCCGGTGTGATAAAGAGGCGGAATGCAAAGGAATACATCATCCTTTGTCTGACCATGATGCTTTTGCTCGGCTATTGCTGAATGAACCAGCCCTGCGTGCTTGTGAAGTATGGCCTTTGGAAAACCTGTAGTGCCGGAGGAAAAGTATATAGCCGCATCGTCATCATCGCTTATCTCAATACCCGGAGATTTACTGGAGGCGTTGGAAGATTCTATAAGAAAATGTTCCGCAAATTGCGGTCTGTCTCTTCCTACAAAGAAAAATAATATTTTTTCCTTCAATTCATCCAGTATCTCTTCTATTCTTGAAATGAATTGCTTACCGAAAAACAACACGTTTACATCGGCAAGCTCAAGACAATACTTTATTTCCTCAGCGTCATATCTGAAATTAAGGGGGACAGCCAGAGCTCCCGTTTTTAGAATACCAAAGTAAACAGGTAGCCAGTCAAGGCCGTTCATCATCAGTATCCCTACTTTATCACCCTTTTTCACTCCGCGATTAATGAGGGTATTTGCGACGCGATTAGCCTTTTCATCAAAGATGCTCCACGTAATTTCTCTTCTATATGCACCTTCCGTCTCCGTCACGGTTAATTCAAACTCCCTCCAAACGGTAGGTCTATACTCGTGAACCTCAGGATTTGTTTCAACCAATGCAACATCGTCAGGCCACTTTTTCGCGTTATCTTCCAGGAATTTAGTAATTGGCATTTTTATTATCCTTTCAGTTCGATTGGCTATCCTCATAAAAACAAAATTATACACTGCATAGCATTATAACATAAAAAAGCCCGGCGCGCATTTTTATAATAAGGACGCACCGGGGTTTCTATTCATACTGGTTTAGTTCATTGCCTATTTGGTTCATTACTTTTTAAACAACTCTGCTGAGGCAACCACCGGGTTTTCTAAGACTCCAATTCCCTCGATTTCACATCTTACAACATCGCCCGGCTTCATGTACTTAGGTGGATTGAATCCCAGGCCTACACCGGCTGGCGTGCCCGTTGCAATTACGGTGCCGGGTCTTAAGGTTATGGCCTTTGACAGGTCTTCTATCAGCGCTGCAACGCCGTCAATGAGCAATTCCGTGTTGCTGTTTTGGCGCAGCTCTCCGTTGACAAATGACTTTATAGCCAACTTTGGCGGTCTTTCAAACTCATCCTCCGTAACGATGCATGGACCCATAGGTGTGAAATTGTCCAGACCCTTTCCGTAGAAATATTGTGAGCGTGAGAACTGGTGGGAACGGGCGCTCATGTCGTTTACAATGGTGTAGCCGTAAACGTAATCAAAGGCATCCTCCGCCTTTACGTAGCGAGCTTCCTTTCCAATTACTATTCCAAACTCAGCTTCGTAGTCCAGATCCGATTCAATGTCTTCGTGGGCCTCAATGGGGTCTCCCGGAGCCACGGCTCTGTTTACGTGCTTTCCGAAATATGTGGTTTTCTTATCTTCGGAGCAATCGTCAAGATGGCCTGCCGATTCTTCGGCGTGGTCCTTGTAGTTTACGCCAACGGCTATAATATCCTGTTCCGGCTGGGGAATGGGAGCGAGAATTTTCACTTCTCCAATATCCATGGCCTCACCTGCCTCCGGCCTTTCACCGGATTTAATAAGCTCCAGCATGGATTCGTACTTTGTGGCACATACCTGCTTTTCGTCATCTGAGAGTATTCCCACACACTCTTTTCCATTAAGCTCAAAAGTAACTAATTTCATTTTCGTTTCTCCTTATTCTTTTTTACAATAATTTTATATCCTACAATTTAATATCCTACCGATAATTCAACTGCGTGTTTTAAAGGTCTGCCGTTAAAGTAATTCTCCAGGTCTTCGCAGAAGATTTCGCACACCCTTTCCACGGTGTAATCCATTACCATATTGCCGGCGCAGTGAGGTGTCATGAGAAGGTTCGGACAATCAAATAATGGATTGTCAGCATCAAAGGGCTCCTTTTCGTACACATCAAGAGCGGCAGCTTTAATTATCCCTTCCGTCAGAGCTTTTATAATGTCATCCTGAACCACTACGTTGCCTCTGCCTACATTTACGATGACGCTGTGGGAAGGCATGAGTTGCATCCTTTCAAGGTTCACGAAGCCTTTAGTCTCCGCCGTCCCGGGAAGGCAAATCATAAGGGCATCGGTTTCAGGCAGAATGCTTTCAACTTCCTCTTGAGTAATAATCTTATCAAAGGCGCCGCCCGGATTATTACCGCTTCTGTTTACACCAACAATCTGCTTGGGTCCAAATCCTTTCAGTCTTTCAGCAAGACAAAGCCCCAGATCTCCCGTGCCTAGGATGGTGACTTTTGACTGATAAACAGAGCCTGCCCAAAGGTCGTTTTTAAACACTCTCTTTCTGATTATTTCGTTATACTCCGGCTCTCTTTTAAGAAGCTGGAGGAACAACATGACTGCGTGCTCCGATACTGCGACGCCATAGGCTCCTGAGCAGTTTGAAAGGAGCACCTCATGCTTCGGCCTTATGTCCGAATTAATGAACCAGTCCGTCCCGGCAGATGAGGCGCATAGCCATTTTAGACATTCAGTTGCGCCTTTAAGAACCTTGTCTCCATAGCCGTGAATTATTTCAGCCTCCGGAATGTGCAAAGCCTTTTCCTCTTCTGTGACTGCCATTACGGCTTCATATCCGTATTTCCCTGCCACCTGCTTTATTCTTTCAAGGTACTTTCCGTCCATAACCTTATCGGTTATTGCGATTTTTTTGCTCACTACTTACTGTCCCTCTCTTTCTTAATTCTATTTAAAATCCAGCACATATTTTCCGCCAGTTTTTCTAGGTTTGAAAGCCCTTCCTCATCACTTAGCACATCACCGGGATTAAGTCCGAATACAACATTTTCTCCGCTGGAGGTTGCAACTATCATTTCTCCACACATAATATAATGATAAATATCGTCAAGTGCGCTTACCGCCCCTACCCTTCTCTGGACTACACAGGCCCCGACTACCTTTCTCTTGAGGCCGGTGCCGCCACGATTATGGAAGAATAGTCTGTCCATAAAAGATTTCAGCTGACCGGGAATTGAATCGTAATAAACCGGCGCAAATACCATAAGGGCATCAGCCTCATAAATCTTAGCTGCCGCAGTGTGGAACTCTTCATCCTGCTGTATGCATTTATTTGTATCACTGCAGGCCCAGCACCCAAGGCAGCCATTAACATTCATGCTGCCTATCTGAATCACTTCCGCCTCCACATTCTCACTTGCAAGCCAGCCTGCGAACTTTTCAGCCAATATGTTGCAATTCCCATTTTTCCTGGGACTGCCATTTACAATTATCGCCTTCATGATGTTCTCCTTTCCTGCCATTATATTATCATATTGTTTGTATAGGAATACATTTTTTTGTTTATGAATACTTTTCGGATGTTTTGAGAATACATTTAGTCCATAATATGATAATATGTTTGACATGGAAAGTTTATCGATGGAAAAATTATTAACAGAAATAATAAGCGAGAATCTTAAAAAGCTGGTTTTGGGAAACAAGCGCAGGAAGTCTGCCCCGGTCCGCAAGGTGGTGGTCCGCCCGGTTGTAATTAAAGGAGCACTCCTCTTTCAATTTGAGTATCATGAGGACAACAAAGTGACCCACGAGAACTTGCCGGCCCTTGAAGCAAAATCCACTATTCTTCGTCTGCTGAATGATGATTTCAAGCAGTGCGACATTTTCACCAAGATAGAGAATATACAGGTTCTTGCTTCGAAGCCTTCAAATCCCAGGATTAAGAGGGCTGCTTCCGATAAGAATGGGGCAAACAAGACTGCCTCCAAAAAAGATTTTAACGAGGAAGCGGCAATGGCCCTCCTTGCCCATGACAGAAAGAAGAATTACATCATACCGGAAGGTGTGCCCTGCGACTTTCTCATTCGCCTCGGTGTAATGGACAAGGACGGACGTGTATTCAAAAAGCACTATTCGAAATTCCGTCAGATAAATCGCTATCTGGAAATCGTAGATGACGTGTTTCAAAAAGCCTGTCCCCGTGAAACGTCTCTTAAGGTCATTGACTTTGGCTGCGGGAAGGCCTATCTCACCTTTGCTCTTTATCATTATCTCCATGAGATTAAGGGGTTTAAGCCGGAGATTATCGGGCTGGACTTAAAGGAAAATGTTATTGAATTCTGCAACGGCGTGGCACAGGATCTGGGATATAGCGGGCTGGAGTTTAAGCTTGGGGATATTGCAGATTACCGTGATACGGTGTGCGACATGGTTGTGACGCTTCACGCCTGCGATACGGCTACGGACTATGCCCTCATAAATGCAGCGGCCTGGAATGCGCCGGTAATTCTAAGCGTGCCCTGCTGTCAGCACGAACTCTTTAAGCAGATAAAAAACGAGACTCTGGCTCCCATGCTAAAGCACGGAATAATAAATGATAAATTTACTGAGCTTCTGACTGACGGCCTTAGAGGTCTGGCTCTCGAGGCAAGGGGCTACGATGTGCAAATGATTGAGTTCACAACTCTGGAGCATACTCAGAAGAATATTATGATAAGGGCCATAAAGCGGCCGGGATACGACGATGCGCTGGGAGACGAAAAATCAAAAAGAGCATTGCAGGAGTACAACGCTCTTAAGGAATCTTTTGGAGTGGATCCGACGATAGATTTGCTCGCTTGTCAATCGCAAGGACAGATTCTTGCGTCGTTGGTCGCCACGCGCTAATACCCGTTCCGGGCACTTAGCGCTGCGACATATGACGGTGAATGTTCCATTGCTCTGACTGCGCTATCGCTTGTCAATCGCAAGGACAAATTCTACCATCCGCCGCCTCCGCCGCCGCCGAAGCCTCCACCGACTGAGAATCCGCCGCCGCCTCCAAAGCCGCCGCCATCGGAGCTATCCACTGAGGGGGCCTTTATGGATGCGTCTGCATATTTGGAAAAGTCATTGAACATGCTGTAGAAATAGAGGCTGTTAAACATAGTGCTGTCGCTGGCGCTACGGTACCATGTAGGCGGCTCCACAGCTATTCCCTCGAACTTCTTGGCCCATTTCTTTGACAGTCCCATAACGTATGCGTAAGGCAGTACATCGTAGAAGTACTGCGGGTTTTCTTCTATCATTCTTTCCAGGCGATCCTTTTCCGCCACTCTTATGAATTCTTTGAGTCCGAGTATTTTACCCAGGAGCTCCGCGCCGTTTCTGGTACGGCTGCGCATGAATCTGGTACCGAAGTAACCCATTGCAATTACCAGGGCGAAGAGTATGGCGATAATCCAGTTACCACGGACTGCCACAGCAATGTAGACAGTCAGAAGCATGGCTACCACCGTCAGTATCATACTGACAACGGAAAGGGTCAGGCGCTTCATGCTTCCAAGGGTGAACCTGCGGTCCTGGACATACATTCCCATAAGGAATCCTGCCAGAGAAAATACAATTGCCCCTACTGACGCAGCCAGCAGAATGAAGCTGCCGTAAGTCCGCCAGATCATCCATGCCAGGAAGCCTGCCGCAATAGGCGGAATAATGAGAGCCAGAATCCTTATTATATTTGCCTTGCCGCGGAAAATTTTCTGCCCTCTTGTCTCAAATCCGGCTTGAATCATTTCCTTGGTAGTTGTAAATGTATCGTAGAATGTGTCCTGAAGTGAGGAGAAGAGAACGTTATCTCCCATTCCAAAGAGACCATTCATAAATACCCTTTCATATTCTTTTGCCGTAGGAGGAAGGTCCTGTATTTTAGAAATTCTGTAATCGTTTTTCCCTTCTTCCTCGATGGTAATAAGCCCGTTCTGGGCAAAGTAGAACAACAGGGATACTACATCCTTCTTATCTACGTGGCCGTCGATAATGTAGCCTACATCACCGGAGGTAATGCCTTCCGGCGGGTAGAATTCCACGGTCTGTATATGCTTTGGATCCCTTCCGAATCTGTACCAGAGAAATCCCATGATAAGAACGAAGAGTCCGCCGAAGGCCATGAGAATTATATTGGAAAGTGAGTGTGTCGGTTCGTTTTCAAAGTAACCTTCCGGCAGCTTGATGCCAACGGTAATTCCGCATCCCTCTGGCAGCTCCCCCTTGGTATTTATTACTATGGTCTTGCCCTTCTTTTCCCAGGTAATGCTGTCAGTCACATTCGTGTCGCCGTTGCCTGCCATTACGTAAATGTTCTTTTTCTCAAAACTCTTCGGCATGGCAATGGTTATTTTCGCATTCTCAATTGACGTTTCCCAATCGAAGGGAAGGACATTATAATAGAAGGAATCATACTTTTCCGCGTCGTCCTTGTACATGTGTACGTCGTAGGAAAAACTGTAATCCTTTATGCCGCTGATGGTTTTGTCTTCATCACCGATTCTGATTACAACGTTGCCCGTCTCCCGGTAGCTCTTGTATGGATCGATATCCACAGAAACATTATCCACCTTCATGGCAGCATAGGATTGCTGAATCAGTGACCCCCCTGCCTTGTATTCGATTTTCCTGGACATGGGAATGTATCTGTAAATACCGTGCATAGGCGAATGAATGTCAACGGAAATATCTTCTGCCACGTGGGCGGAAGCATCGCCGTGAACGCTCATTTTTACATTGTACTGAGTGGTGTCAAAATCGCCGTCAGCAAAAGCAGCTGCCGGCATTAAACCGGCAATTACCAGAGCTGCAACTATTACCAGAAATCGTTTTAGAATGTTTTTCGTCATAACCTTAGAACTGAACCTGTACATTTTCCCTCTCTGTTTCCGGTATTTCAAACATAGGCTTCTTCTCGAAGTGGAACATTCCCGCAATGATGCTGGATGGGAACTGCTCACGCTTGATGTTGTAGTCCCTTACAACAGCGTTGTAGTACTTACGGGAATTTGCAATGTCATCTTCAACCTTCTGAAGCTGCTGCTGCAGATCCATGAAGTTAGCGTTGGCCTTTAAATCCGGATAGGCTTCGGATACGGCAAAGAGAGATTTCAGCGCTCCGGAAAGAACGTTTTCGTTCGCCAGCCTTTCCTCTGTTGTAGCAGAATTCATAACTGCCGTCCTGGCCTGTGTAACGTTCGTGAGAGTTTCTTTTTCGTGAGCCGCATATCCCTTTACGGTTTCTACTAAATTCGGTATAAGATCGAAACGCTTTTTCATATACACATCCATTGTAGCGAATGCTTCTTCAACAGTATTTTTCAATCTTACAAAACCATTGTAGGCGCCAATGAGCCACACAATCAGTATGACCGTAATCGCCGCAATGATTATGAATACTATTAATCCTGTACTCATGATTTTCCTCCTAAAAATGCAAAAACTTCTTAAACTTATATTAACACCAACCGCCCTATTGTGACAAGCCGTTTCACGGGGACAGGCTTTGCGTTTCACTGCCGGCAGTTCCCCTGAATGACAGTAATTGCTGACGAGCACATACAATCACTAGCGTATTACGAACAAAGCACGTGATTCACCGTGTGGGCTTGTCTGAGCGCAAAGAATCCTGCGCGAGTTCCCACACGGGTCACTTGCTGTGAGTAATATGCATTGATTGTGTGCGAGGAAAGCCGCTGGCATTCAGAGGAACTGCCAGTAGCGAAACAAAAAGCCTGTCCCCGTGAAACGCTATTCGCTAATGCGCCAATCTATGGGTTCCTTAAGAAAGGCGTTTGCTCGAGTGAAGTATCTGCCGCCGAAGAAGCCTTTGTGGGCGGCGAAGGGGCTCGGATGGGCACCTTCAAGAACCAGGTGTGACGGATTTGTGATTAGCTCCTTTTTCGCCCGGGCGTTGTTCCCCCAGAGGATGAAGACCATGGGCTCTTTCCTTCTGTTCAGGTGCTCTATCACATGGTCTGTGAATGTCTCCCAGCCCTTGCCTCTGTGGGAATTGGGCTGACTGCGCCTGACTGTAAGGGCTGTATTGAGAAGTAATACTCCGTTTCTTGCCCAGTCTTCCAGACATCCGTGACCGGGAGGCATTATCCCCGTGTCATCTCTAAGCTCAATGTAAATATTCCGAAGAGACGGAGGCACCCGGACTCCCTTCTTCACGGAAAAGCAGAGACCGTGAGCCTCTCCGGGCTGATGATATGGGTCCTGCCCCAGTATGACGGCCTTGACCTTGCTGTAAGGGGTAAATTTCAAGGCATTAAAAATGTCGTACATATCCGGATAGACCGTCTGGGTACGGTACTCTTCAATGAGGAATCTTCTCAGCTGCAAATAATATTCTTTATCAAATTCTCCTGCCAGGATTTCATCCCAGTCGTTACCTATGTTCACCATGCCTATGATTATAACACAAAAGTTATTGACAAACACTTAGGCTCTGTTTATACAATTAAACGAGTAAAAAAGCAGGAAAGGCGTAAGGGATGAAAATCAGAAAAGCTTACATATCCGGGGATGCCGGTGAAGAAATAGTTTCATATATAAAGGCGCAAGGCTATGAGCCAGTTTTTATCGAAGGTCAAGCCGCGGGCCAGGAGAAAAATCCTATAGGCTCCCACCCCGATCTGTACATGTGCCATCTGGGCCCATATATTTTTCATGGAGAAAAAGAGCTGGTGGGAAGTTCCTATCCCTCTGACTCTATCTACAACGCCGCCTCTACGGGAAGGTTCTTCATACACAACCTGAGCATAACGGACAGTAAGCTCCTGGTCGAAGCGAAGAAGCTAGGCTTGACATTAATTGACGTCAAACAAGGATATACAAAGTGCAACACCTGCATCGTCGATGATAGTTCCATAATCACCTCCGATGCCGGTATAGCCAGGGCCTGCCGGGGAATGCTGGACGTTTGCCTTATTTCCCCCGGAAGCATCGAATTAAAAGGCTTTAAATACGGTTTCATCGGCGGCGCATCGGGTAGAATAGATGATGAAATAATATTTAACGGGAATCTTAATGCTCATCCCGACGCTGAAAGAATCACGGAATTCATTTACAGCCGGGGACTAAAAATAAAACAGTTCGAAGCGTATAGCCTTACGGACATAGGCAGCATTATCGCAGAATAATAAAGAAAGTAACCAAGGAGGTAATCATGGAAACCATTTATTTGGCAGCAGGTTGTTTCTGGGGAGCGGAAAAATTATTTTCGGAAGTACACGGAGTTAAAAGCGCCATCAGCGGCTACGCAAACGGCAAGGAAGAAATAGAAAATCCATCATACGAACTCGTATGCACAGGCACCACTAATTTTAAGGAGACAGTCAAGGTGGACTTCGATCCTGAGGAAGTCACCCTGAGGAAGCTGCTGCTGATTTACTACAGCGTAATCGACCCTACGGTCTACGCCCAGCAGGGAGCCGACCGGGGCACACAGTATCAGACGGGAATATATTACACAGCTGATTCCCAGCCGACAGTAATCGACGAAATCTCCGGCATAGTAAAGGAAAAGGCTCCGGCATTCTGGGTTGAACTGGAGCCTATAAAGAATTTCTACCCTGCCGAGGAATATCATCAGAAGTATCTGGATAAAAACCCGGGAGGCTACTGCCACATTCCAAGGGCAAAAATCAGCGAACTCCCCGGAAAGTCCGAGGAGGAACTGCTTCAGATAGTTAAAGATTTAAGATATTACTAATCAGCCCTACTGCACTCCCGTGCGGTCCACAATCTGATGGTTGATATTCTTAACCCTGTCGGTGACCTCGTAGTCTTTCTGACCGAAGGCCTTTCTGTGTATGTATTTCACCTGAGACTCCAAGGTTCTGGGAATGGTGTACCATACGCCGTTAATCATGCCTCCGTAATAATCATCGGGCCATCTCATGTTGTTGGAAATCTGGTAATCACCGATGCCGGCAACGGTCTTAAGCATGCCTCTCTTTGTAATGTTGGTCCTGACCTTGGGGAATGTCATTCCTGCTATGTCATTAAGTTCGGCCAGATCCTTTTTCTTGGCTTCCTTAATAAGGCCGCTCATAACCGCTTTCATTCTCTTTCCCCTGCCTTCATCGCCACCGGAATTCTTTCTTATCCTGCAGTAAGTGGCAGCCTGGACTCCGTCCAGCTTCATTTTTCCTGATTCGTATATGGGATTATAGGTCTTGCCAACATTCCTTGCCGTCTCATCACCGTAGCGGTTTAGGTCGTATAATTCATCGTACTTTACATCAACTTCCACGCCGCCCATGGCGTCAACCAGATCGGCAACGGCCTGCCAGCTGAATATGACGAATTCGTTTATATTAAGATCCAGATTTCTGTTTAAGGATGCACAGGTGTCCACCCCGCCGCCATATGCATGGGCGTGGGTGATTTTGTCCAGCTTCGACTCTCCGTTTGCATCTTTTATCTCAAGGTATGAGTCTCTGAGAATGGAAATCAGCTTTATTTTACTTGTATGTTTGTTAATTGACGCAATGATAATGGCATCGGTCCTGGTTCCGTCAAAGCCTTCGTCCTTTCTCCCGTCCGAGCCTAAAATGGCTACGTTTCTGTAATTCTTAAGATCCTCCGCAACTGCGCTGTCTATGTCGAATTCCTCTGGAGAAGTGGATATGGTATCAAGGTGTCCCACCAGATTGGAAAAGTACAGCCAGGCTAACAGACCGAAGCAAATAGCGATTAAGAGCAGACAGATAATAGCCACGCTGACCTTTCCGCGAGGCTTCTTTCCATCCTTTGTATCCCTTTTATCGTAACTTAAATTACGGGAGCGTCTGCGCTGAGGCTTCTTCCCGCTGCCCTGGGGACGCTTCCCGCCGTTCCTTCTTCTCTCTTCTTCCAGTATTTCAAGGTATCGTCTTTGTTCAGGGGTAAGTCCCCCCTGGCCTGATTCACTCATTTAATTTCCCTGTAAATCATGTTGATCATGTTGAGCATGGTCCTGTTTCTGTTAAATGCTCTGCCAACATCTCTCGTCCTTACTTCTTTACACTTGGTTTCGCCTTTATATCTTAAGCCTATGTATGAAAGGCCTACAGGCTTTTCATCCGTTCCGCCGCCGGGGCCTGCAACTCCTGTGACAGATATGCAGATATCGCTGCCGCTGACTCTTTCCAGACCTTCTGCCATTTCACGAGCCGTCTCTTCGCTGACTGCTCCGTATTTTTCAAGAGTTTCGGCCTTTACGCCGAGTTCTTCCATTTTAGCTTTGTTGCTGTATGTAACCAGGCTCCGGTCAAATACTTCGCTGATTCCGGGAATGTCGGTCATGGTCTTGGCGAAGAGTCCGCCGGTGCAGCTTTCCGCCGCACTTAGGGTCAGCCCCTTCTCAAGAAGGAGTCTGCCTGTTACTGTCCAAAGGTCTTCGTTATCTTCGCTGTATATAAATTCGCCGATGCGGTCCCTTACTTTTTTAATCATATCTTCCACAGCGGCAGTGGCTTCTTCCTTTGTTTCTCTCTTGCTGGCGACTCTCACATAGCTCTCCCCTTCCTTTGCATAGGTGGCAAGAGTCGGATCCGTCTGTCCGTCAATGAGATCGAGAAGCTGAGTCTCCAGCTGACTTTCGCCTATTCCCATAGTCCTTATGAGCTTGTAGACGATTTTGGCATCGGCCTTTTCCTCAAGGTATGGTCTTGCATGAAGGTTGAACATTTCCTTCATTTCTCTCGGAGGTCCGGGAAGGCAGATTATATACTTCCCCTTGTTTTCAAGAGCGAATCCGGGAGCCGTCCCATGAGGATTGCTGAACTTAACGGCTCTTGACGGCAAATAGGCCTGTTTAATATTATTCTCCGTCATGGGGCTGCGGTACCTTTTAAAAGCCTCTTCCAGCTCCTTCATCTGTACCTCGTCGAAAATCAGTTCATCTTCCATGTAGGAACACACCGTCTCCTTCGTAAGGTCGTCCTGAGTAGGACCAAGGCCTCCTGTGGTAATTATTAAATCGCAGTCGTGAAAAAGGAGATCCATAGTCTCTTTAAGCCTTGCCGTATTGTCTCCTACCGTATGGTGATACATGACGTCAAAGCCCAGGGCGTTAAGCTCCTGGGAAAGATAAACCGCATTTGTATTTACGATTTGTCCCATTAGTATCTCCGTCCCAACACTGAGAATTGCTGTTTTCATAATTAAATACCGCCTTTAGTAAATACCGTTCTGTTCTTTATTACATATTCACATCCACTGTAGATTGTCATCAGTACGCAGGCCCACAGGAATATTTTATCTGCGGGAATGCCAATGTAGACAAAGGGCCAGTTTCTCATTACCAGAAGAGGCACAGCTATCATCTGAAGAACTGTCTTAATTTTGCCGCTCATGTCGGCTGCAATTACAATTCCGTCAGCTGCGGCAACTGTCCTGAGACCTGCAACGAGAAACTCTCTTGTAAGGATTACAATAAACATCCATCCTGCAACCAGCCCGTCAGCCACCAGCAGGACAAAGGCCGAATACACGAGAATCTTGTCCGCCAGAGGGTCCATTATCTTTCCGAAATTGGTAACCAGACCCTGGGCTCTCGCAATTTTGCCGTCCAGCAAATCTGTGGTGGAGGCCACAATGAATACCGCTGTTGCAATGTAATAATGACCCGTGAGATAAAGTGCAATGAACACGGGCACCAGTATTACTCTCAGTACTGTCAATTGATTTGGTATATTCATACTTCTTCTCCAACTATGTCGTAGTCAAATGCATCTACTACCCTGACT
Organism: Firmicutes bacterium UBA3738; assembly: GCA_002372505.1. GTDB lineage: Bacteria > Bacillota > Clostridia > Peptostreptococcales > Anaerovoracaceae > UBA3738. The sequence continues at coordinate 9,105 of DFGY01000012.1, read as the reverse complement.
TTAATTATATCCCCCGGTTTATGCTCAGCGTTGGTGCTGATTATAACCGAATTATCTATTTCAGGGGCGTCGTAACGGGTTCTTCCGATATAGGCGCCCTCATCGTCTTCTTCATCCACTATCACATCCAGAGTGAAGCCGATTTTATCCCTGTTGGACTCCAGGGAAATGTCCAGCTGTCTGCGCATGACTGCATCCAGTCTTTCCTGCTTTACCTCCTCGGGAATCTGGTCAGCCATTTCTCCGGCAGGTGTTCCCTCTTCGGCAGAATATGCGAAGACTCCCAGACGGTCAAATTTTTCTGTTTCCACCATGTCCAGCAGCTCATCAAAGTCCTCCTCCGTCTCTCCCGGGAAGCCGACAATTAAAGTAGTCCTTATGTGAATGTCGTCCATGGCAGCCCGAAGCTTTCTGATGGTGGTCCTTATGGAATCCCTGGTGGACCTTCTGTCCATGGCCTTAAGAACTCTGTCTGAGGCGTGCTGAATGGGAATGTCAATGTACTTGCATATTTTATCTTCTCTGGCCATTACTTCAATGAGCTCGTCCGTTATACGGTCTTCGTAGGCGTAGAGAATTCTGATCCATTCTATGCCATCTATTCTGCAAAGCTTTTCAAGGAGCTCCGCCAGGTGATACTTGCCGTCGAAATCCATGCCGTAGGCCGTAGTGTCCTGGGCAATGAGAATTAGTTCTTTTATTCCTGACCCTGCCAGCCTTTCCGCCTCTCTCAGAATCTGCTCCTCGGGAACGCTCCTGTAAGGACCTCTGATTGATGGAATTATGCAGTAGGTACATCTGTTGTTGCACCCTTCCGATATTTTCAGTGTGGCGGAATATGCACCCTCGCGGATTTTCCGTTGAAGAGTGGATATGTCCTTTTCATAGAGGGATAAATGCTTTTCGCGTTTCCCTTCTTCTTTTCCTTTCTCGTAATCCGTCAGCATAGCCGGCAGCTTTTCGTAATCGTTTACTCCGATTATTATGTCCGCCTCAGGGACGGATTCATATAGTTCCTCTCCGTAGCGCTGACTCAGGCAGCCGGAAACTATGAGCAGCTTGCCGTAGCTGGCCATGTCGAAAATGCGCTCTATGGATTCCTTCTTTGCATCCTGTATAAAGCCGCAGGTGTTTACCATTATGGCATCTGCCTCCGACGGAATTTCCGTCAGCTCATGGCCGCTGCCTTCAAGGAGACCGGCCACAGCCTCGGAGTCGTTAAAATTCTTCGGGCAGCCGAGGGTTTCTATAAATACCTTCATCAGATTTCTCCTGCCTCCTTCATATTGTCGTATTCAGCCTCTGTAATGAGCACCTGTCTCGGCCGGGCGCCATCCGGCGGTCCGACTATTCCCCGCTCTTCCATAATGTCCACTATGCGGGCGGCTCTGTTATATCCTATGCGGAATCTTCTCTGAAGCATGGATACGCTTGCCTGTCCGGCGTTTACAACTACGCCGATGGCATCCATGAGAAGCTCGTCTCCTTCGTCGCTGCCGGAAAAGTCCTTGCCCTTATCGATTTGCTGTATTACTTCCTCGTCGTACTGGGCTTCGCCGGACTGGGATTTTACATATTCAATGAGATCCTGTATTTCGCCGGAGGATACAAAGGGCCCCTGTATTCTCTTGGGCTTGTTAAGATCCTGAGGCTTAAAGAGCATGTCGCCGTTTCCTACCAGCTTCTCCGCTCCCGGCATATCTATAATTGTCCTGGAGTCTATCTGGCTGGATACGTTAAATGCTATTCTGCTGGGTATGTTGGCTTTAATAAGGCCTGTTACAACGTCAACGGAAGGCCTCTGGGTAGCTACAACCAGGTGCATTCCTGCAGCTCTTGCCAGCTGAGCCAGTCTGCAGATTGCGTCTTCTACCTGTGAGGATGCAACCATCATAAGGTCGGATAACTCGTCTATTATTACCACGATCTGAGGCAGGATTTCTTCCTTCTCCCCCTTTTCCTTCATGTACTGGTTGTATGAGCCGATGTCCTTTACGTTGTTTGCCGCAAATTTCTTGTAGCGATCAGTCATTTCGGCAACTGCCCAGTTAAGAGCACTTGCCGCCTTGCTGGCGTCGGTAACCACGGGAATGAGAAGATGGGGAATGCCGTTATAGTTTCCCAGCTCAACCATCTTCGGGTCAATGAGAATCATCTTCACTTCCTCGGGACGAGCCTTGTAAAGGATGCTGGCAATTAATGTGTTGATGCAGACGGACTTACCTGAGCCTGTGGCTCCGGCAATAAGAAGGTGCGGCATCTTTGCAAGGTCTGCCACTACTGCATTTCCGCCTATATCCCTGCCTACGCTGAAGGCCAGCTTGCTGCGGTTGCTTCTGAAAGCGGCAGAGCCGATTATTTCACGCAAGGTTACTGCCTGTCTCTCGGAGTTTTCGATTTCTATACCTACTGCTGCCTTTCCTGGAATGGGAGCCTCGATTCTGATGCTGCTGGCTCTCATGTTGAGAGCTATATCGTCGGAAAGACTTGTGATCTTCTGTACCTTTACGCCGATTGCCGGCTGGATTTCATATCTCGTTACGGATGGTCCGCTGATTACGTTTACAACCTTTGCGTCTACGCCGAAACTTTCCAGAGTCTTCTCCAGCAGAGCAGCCTTTTCGTTAAGATTCTCCGAAGGCTTGCTTTTCATAGTGTCCACACTTGGCGCTTTAAGAAGCTCAAGAGGCGGCAGCTTGTATCTGCCCCTTCTGGTGGGCGTCACATCCACATCGCTGCTTTCATCTTCAGTGGCAGACTTGGTTGTTGCAACGCTGGCTCCGCCGGTTGTGAATGTACTCTTTGGTGCATCGGAAATATTGCTGTCCTTAAATCCTACAAACTCTTCGTTTTGTGATTTGTCATTTTTCGGAACTTCGTCTTTGCCGTTTATGAAATCTTCAAACTCAGACGTAGCCCATCCTTCTTTTCTCCTGGCATTAACTTCGTTAAAGTCAGGCTCCTGATACAAACTTTCCTGACTGCCGTCAAGGCCGTAGCCTTCCTTTTGAGCCGACTCACCGAATTCTTTTTCATTCCATACCAGATTGAGAATGTCCTTCTGATTCTTTGGCATTTTCCTTGGCCACTTTGGTGGCGGTGAAGTGCCGGGAGTCTTTGCTTCTTCGTTTTTAAATCCAATATTTCTAAGGAAGCTTTCCTTCTTCTTCTCATCTTCGTATTTGGCATAGAAGTCATCCATGCGTACCTGCTCCCCGTCCTGCCTTTGGGCCTTTGCCGGTGCAGGTCTGCTCGGTGCAGGCACAGGCATATCATCTACAAGAGGCTGTCTTTCTCTCTTCTTTTCCTTCGGGACCTTTTCTCCCCGCTCTATCCTGGCTTCTTTTCTTTCCTGATATGTTCCTGCGAACATCTGGTATGTCCTTCTGAAGAGCATTATGAGTCCCGTAAGAATTAAAACAACAGCGACTATGTACAGGAGAGCAAGGCCGCCAACTTTGTAGAGTCCGCCACCTGCATACATGCCGAAGAGTCCGCCGTTTGTGCATTTTGCTCCGGCAAAGTATACATCCTTAAATCCTTTGAGGGCTCCACCCATCTGGCCTATGTACCTGCAGGAGTTTATAAGGTCTATTCCGAGAATCAGGACGACCATCCAGATGGAAGTGATCCAGCGCCATTTCGGCGTCTTCCTGATCAGCATGAGGACGGCATAGACAATCATTAAATAAGGAATGAAGTATGCACCAAAGCCAAGTATTCCTTTGAAGAATGTGTCTATGTAGCCACCTAATGCTCCTGCCACATCCGTATGAAATGAGAGCAGCAGAAATACGCCGATGGCCAGCATGATTATTGCCACCAGCTCGTTAGGCAATCCCCTTTTCTCACTGCCGGAAGATGAAGGCTTTTTTGAAGCAGACTTGCTCGAAGCAGACTTGCTTGAAGCAGACTTTTTGGAAGGGGCACTTTTTGAAGAGCTCTTCCGGGCATTATTCCCGCTACTCTTCTTTGCCCCTCCCCTGCTGCCTCTCTGAGGCTCCATTGCCACGGTTTCTCTGTTGTTTCCTTTACCTTTTGAGGCCATTCCTTCTCCTACCACACTTTATACAATCAAGGCATAGACAATTACAATTATGCCAAGAGTCCAGGTATAGAAACTGAACATTGTCAGCTTCTTACCGCTTACTATTTTTATCATGGCCTTTATAGCCACCAGTCCGCTTACTGCGGATACGATCATTCCAACTATTACCGGGCCCCAGGACACACCCTGAGTCCCCATCTTTATTGCGTCGGGAAGCTCCATTACGAAGGAGCCGAGTATTGAAGGGATTGAAATAAGAAATGCGAACCTTACTGCAAACTCTCTGTTGAGGCCGCCGATAAGTCCTCCGAAGAGGGTTGAACCTGAGCGGGATACTCCCGGTGTAATGGCCAGCCCCTGCATGACGCCGACTATTATTGCATGTACAAAGGACATCTCTTCGATACCCTTGTCGTTTTTTCCGAATCTTTCGGCTACCCACAGAATTGTACCTGTAAGAAGCAGCCCGGCGCCTACAACTCCCATGCGGGAATAAAAACTTTCGAATGTATCGTTAAACAGCAGACCTATTATTGCCGTAGGGATGGTAGCTATTATAATCATCAGTCCCAGCTTTCGCGTGGGATTGGAATAGAATCTGGGTCCCTTTCCCGCCGCAATGTCTTTAATACATGCCACAAGTTCTGCGAAAAGCTCCACCACGTCTCTCCAGTACACTATGAATACAGACACCAACGTTCCCATGTGGAGCAGTACGGCAAACACCAGCACGCTATCCCCTTCTATTCCAAAGAAATGCTGCAGCAGCGCCAGATGACCTGAGCTTGATATTGGCAGAAACTCTGCCAGTCCCTGTACGAGTCCCAGCACTGTTGCGCTAAAATAATTTATTGCTTCCAAATTTATTGTCCTCCTTCATTTCTCATCCGAAATTCCATCTGAAAAAAGTTCCGCAATATTATACCACAAAACATTCGTTCATGCACAAAATTCAATAAAAATAGATGCCTATGGTTAGGTCTCTATTAAGGCATCTATTTATTCGCTATATTCCCGAAAAATTATTTAACTTTTACAGTCTTGGTTTTTGACCAGGGGCCGTAGTAAACATCCTTGTCAATAACGTTGACTCCTCTTACTCTAACTGAGTATTTCTTGCCTTTGACAAGCTTTTTAACTGTATAAGCGAGCTTTTTGGAAGTGTATTTCTTCCATTTCTTTGCGCCCTTTTTCTTTACGGCAACCTGATACTTTTTGGCGTACTTCGCCTTTTTAAATTTAACTGTCAGTCTTTTCTTTCCGGCTTTTACCGATTTAAGCTTTGCTTTAAGGGGCTTGGCAATATCCGCATTTCTGATTATAAACCAGTAGCCATTTTCCTTTGCATAGGCAGATGTAGACATAATATAAATAAGCTGATCCTTTTCCAGTGGCAGTTTGTAAAAATCATTGGTTCTGTTTGAATAATAATTTGCATCCATTAGAACTACATCATCATCATAAACACTAATCCTTGAGTTTTTGTCGTTAAACTTGATGTAATAAAAGCCTTTCTTCGGGGCAACAAATTTGAACCAGTCTTCTTCCCAGCTCATATTTATTTCACCTTTCACATTTTTATTCATTGTTACGGTTTTTGCTGTCTTATAGTCGTCCGGCTCTTCATCCTTTATTTCTTCCAGCAATAAACTGTAAGTTCCTGTGCCGCTTCTTTCGCTATCATAGGGTTTTACTTCAACGTAATAAACTGTATTTCTGTTTAGCTTTAGATTAGTATTACTTCTTTCATGTATGTTGTAACAATAAAAATCATCCACTTTTACCTCATTGCTATCGAATATCTCGACGGCAAAGCCAGGGTCGAAATCCGCATTTGCAAGAGTTAAATTATATAGGCCCGTTTTGTTGCTCGTTTTAAACTCAAATAGCTTTGAGTAGCCTTCATCCGTTCCTGTCTGAGTAGCTTTTTCAGTGATTTTCTTGCCTATTTCCAGATTAACTGCCTTACTGTCATCAAAAGCCTTAGCCGGATGAGCACTTATCAATAATGCAAGAATCACAATTAAAAATGAAGATATAGCCAGGATGCCTATCTTCTTCTCCATTTTAACCATAATAATCTCCTCCTTCTTTTTAGTGGTCTGTTCGCGATTAGTTTCAACTTGTTAGAATAATATACTACATAAAAAAAGTGTTTGCAACCAAGCACATGAATGATATACTTTTGTTTATGTATTTTGAAAGGAGAATGTGAAATGAACAGAAAACCGAATCTTGCAGTTGTAGGTGCGACAGGTGTAGTTGGAACAACATTCCTCAAAGTTCTCGAAGAAAGAGATTTTCCTTTTGAGAACCTGTACATTATGGCATCAGCCAAATCTGCAGGTAAAACAATTAATTTTAGGGGAAAAGACTATATTGTAGAAGAGTTAAACGAACACTCTTTTGATAAAGATATCGATATCGCCCTCTTTTCGGCAGGCGGAGCTGTTTCAGAGAAATTCGCCCCCATTGCTGCTGAACACGGCGTTATAGTAGTAGACAATTCATCACAGTGGAGAATGGATCCGGATGTACCCCTGGTAGTGCCGGAAGTAAACCCGGAAGCAATATCCATGAACAACGGAATTATTGCAAACCCCAACTGTTCAACAATACAGGCAATGCTGCCTCTCAAGGTGCTTCACGACAAGTACACAATAAAAAGAATCGTTTACTCAACATATCAGGCAGTAAGCGGCAGCGGGGTTAAAGGCATTAACGACCTTAAAGAAGGTCTCAAGGGCAACGACCTCTGTCAGGCATACCCCCACCCCATTGCAGGAAACTGCCTGCCACACATTGACGTATTCGAAGAAAACGGTTACACAAAGGAAGAAATGAAGATGATTAACGAAACACACAAGATTCTTCATGACGATTCCATTAAAGTTACGGCAACAACAGTCCGCGTGCCCGTATTCGATTCTCACTCGGAATCAGTAAACGTTGAGTTCGAAAAAGACTTCGACCTTGACGAGCTGCGCGCCGCCCTGGACGCCTTCCCCGGCATCACAGTTATGGACGACCCGGCAAACAACGTTTACCCACTGGCAAGAGACGCCGCCGGCACTGACGAAGTATACGTAGGCAGAATCCGCCGGGACTTCTCCGTCGACTACGGCATCAACATGTGGGTGGTAGCCAACAACATCCGCAAAGGCGCCGCCACCAACACAGTGCAAATCGCCGAAAAACTCCTGGAAACACTTCCGGACTAAGCGTTTCACGGGGACAGGCTTTTTGTTACGCCTAATAAATGGAAATTAAGAAGCTCTTATATCAGGGCTTCTTTTTTACAGGCAATAAAAAAAACCACCCGATTCTACAGGTGGCTTAATTAACTCATTATTCAGCGCTTTCTGCCATTACGTCTTTACCATCGTAATAGTTGCAATTCGGACAAACCCTGTGCGGAAGCTTAGGTTCGTGGCACTGCGGGCAGATGCTAACGCCCGGAGCCTTCATTTTCATGTTGGGGGCTCTGCGTGAGTCTCTCTTTGCTTTTGAAGTTTTTCTCTTAGGTACTGCCATTTCTACACCTCCTTTTCAAAGTCTGTCTGTCGCCTCATCAGCGACTTTACGATTATAATACCAATGGCACCCGCTTGTCAACCGTTATTTTCTTACGGAATTATTAAACGGGAAGACCCTTTACAATCTGAACTGTATCTCTTGCAATCATCAGTTCCTCGTTTGTCGGGATAAGGATGATGCTTACCGGTGAATCATCACGGGAGATAATCATTTCCTGGCCGCGTACTCTGTTCTTAACAACGTCCAGTTTGATACCCAGGTTACCCAGGTTGTTGCAGATAATATCACGCATACCGTAGTCGTTTTCGCCAACGCCGGCTGTGAATACGATTGCATCAACGCCGTTCATCTCAGCAATGTAAGCTCCGATGTAGAATCTTACTTTGTGAGCGAATACCTTCAGTGCCAGCTGAGCTCTTTCGTTACCCTTTTCAGCCTCAGCTTCAATGTCTCTGAAGTCGCTGGATACGCCTGAGATACCCAGTACACCTGACTTCTTGTTCAGGATTTCGTTGGCCTGACCCTGCTCCAGGTTTTCCTTCTGTCTGATGTATGTAACGATAGCCGGGTCGATGTCGCCGGATCTTGTTCCCATTACCAGACCTTCAAGAGGTGTGAATCCCATGGATGTGTCGATGCATTTACCATATTTAATAGCGGATACGGAAGCTCCGTTACCAAGGTGGCAAGTGATAATCTTCATTTCATCCAGATTGTTGTTCAGAAGCTCGGCTGCACGCTGTGCAACGTACTTGTGGCTTGTTCCGTGGAAGCCGTAACGTCTGATGCCGTGCTTTGTGTAATATTCATACGGAATAGCGTAAATGAATGATTCAGGCGGCATTGTCTGGTGGAAAGCTGTGTCGAATACGCCAACCATCGGTGTGTCCGGCATAAGTTCCTGGCAAGCTTCAATACCGAGAATGTTCGGCGGATTGTGAAGTGGTGCAAGGTCTGTACACTCTTCCAGAGCAGCCATTACTTCCGGCGTAATCATTACTGAGCTTGCGAATTTTTCACCGGCGTGTACAACTCTGTGGCCGACAGCACCAAGCTCGCTCATATCCTTCAGAACACCGTGATCCGGATCAACGATTGCATCCAGCACCTGCTTAATAGCCTCTTTATGAGTCTCCATCGGTACTTCGTTAACCCACTTATCCTCGCCTTCTTTTTCATGTGTAATTACGGAGCCGTCCATACCGATTCTCTCAACGAGACCCTTAGCCATAAGGATTTCGCCTTCCATGTTCAGAACCTGATACTTCAGGGACGAACTACCGCAGTTAATAACAAGAACTTTCATTTGCATTTCTCCTTTGTCTGCTAAATAACATTTTCCTCAAAAGATTATATTATGCAAATCAATCATCGTCAATAAGCGTTTCACGGGGACAGGCTTTTTGTTTCACTGAGGCGCAGTTGTGTTATAATAAAAAAATGGATAGGACGATATTACATTGCGACATGAATGGCTTCTTTGCTTCGGTGGAACTCGGTAGTTTGACACTTTAAAAGCT
>DFGY01000069.1 GCA_002372505.1 Firmicutes bacterium UBA3738 | reverse complement strand
ATACGCCCAGGGACAGGAGCATCAGACCCACATCCGATAAGGTTAAGGAAGCTCTGTTTTCAATTCTCGGCGAGGACATAATCGGCGCATACGTTTGCGACCTATTTTCCGGAACCGGAAATCTTGGCCTTGAAGCACTTTCCAGAGGAGCGGATAAATGCTACTTCGCCGACAATTCCGGGGAAAGCATAAAGCTTATCACCGATAATGTAGAAATGTGCCGGGCGGAGGAATACTCCGTCATAGTAAAAGGAGACTTTAAGAAATGCATTTCCCAGATTGACCTTGCCGGAGATAAAATCGATATATTCTTCCTGGATCCGCCTTACGACAAAGGCCTTTGGGTCAAGGCTGTTGAAAGTATCAGAGAGACGGACATTCTTGCTGAAGGCGGGGTAATCGTATGCGAACATTACAAGGAAATTGAGCTTCCGGAAGAAATCTCCGGATACACCAGAGTGAAGGACAGAGCATACGGGAAAGTGGTACTGTCATTTTACAGTTAATAAAGCAAACGATAGATACAGAAGTATCAGTATGAGTTGCTATCATATTACCGGATCATGTTATGCTAGCGAGGCGCGTTTCCAGTAGAACCGAATCGAATCAACTATCTCGATTCCAATTATCTCGATTCATACTAAATCGAATTAACTTTTTGGGGAAAAATCATTTTTTGGCTGATTTTACCCAACTTTTTGGTTGTGCAAAATTGTGCGTTTCACATAATATGTTCTAATGCTAGTTATTGTAAACCATTCTGGGGATAACGAAGCAATCATCGGATGTTTAATATACTTATCTTAGCCATTAATACATAATTATTACCTATTATTTGAAGTTACTGGTATTTTGTTAGGATTTTTTTAGCTTTTTTCTCGTTTTCACCAGCTAGCCAATTTTTGAGTAATTATATTAAGTATATTTTTCATTGCAGTGTATTTCCACAACTCTCGTTTCTATTGATGTACTTTCTGCGACAACTGGTGATTGAATTACAACTTAACCAATTTATGTGCAATTAAATGATGTCTTTTTGCCATTGCTGTGTTATTATACTTTAGGATAGAAAAACTAAAGTGAAATGAAATTCTGTTTTGAAATAACAGACCCGAAAGGAAAGACCTGAAATGAATAAGGCTTTATTTGCCGGTTCCTTCGATCCTCTGACCTGCGGCCATGTGGATCTCATATACAGGGCGGCTAAAATATGTGATGAACTAGTTGTTGGGATTATTTCAAATCCCAGAAAGCAGCCTCTGTTTTCAATTGAAGAAAGAAAGCGTCAGATTGAAAATGAATGCAAAGGGCTGGGGAATGTGTCAGTTTCCTCATTTACCGGACTACTTGCCGACTATGTGAATGACAATGACTTTAACATGGTGGTAAGAGGTCTCAGAGGAGGCCCCGACTTTGAATATGAACTGGATATGGCGCAGATGAACGCAAGGCTTTACAAGGAAAAGGTGGAGACCGTATTTTTAATGACGGATCCAAAGTATTCCTTCGTAAGCTCAAGCCTGTTGAAGGAAGTCTGCAGCCTTGGTGGAGATATAGAGGGAATGGTCCCGGCGGATATTCTTGCCGAGATGAAGGAAAAGTACGAGCGGAGGTAAGAAATGAAAGTACTTGAATTATTGTCTGAGATTGAAGAAATTGTGGATACAGCATCGGGATTTCCCCTTACGGGAAAAATTATGGTTGACTCTAACGAGCTACTTGAAATCGTAAATGAGATCAGAACCTGCCTTCCCGACGAGATTAAGCAGGCACAGTGGATAAAGAACGAACACGACCGTATCCTGGACGAAGCCAAGACGGAATACGAGACTATAGTAAGAGACGCACAGAACCAGGCGGAGCAAATGGTGGCTAAGGATGAAATAATGAATCAGGCCAGAGTCCGCTCCGAGGAGCTCATGGCTGCAACAGAAGAAAACAGCAGACAGCTTAAAATGAGCACCTACGACTATGTTGACGGAATACTCTTTGACTTCCAGGAAAAAATGGAAAAGATGCAGCAGATGCAGCAGGAGTATTTTAACGACGTATTTGAAAATCTGGAGAAGTCCTTTAAGGGTGTCAACGAAACTCTGTCCACCAACAGAGACGAGATTAAAGAAATGGCCTACCGCACAACAATGAACATGGATGGCGTATCCACTGTTGAAAGACCGGCAGACCCGGCACCTATTAAAGAAGAAGTGGACGACTTATACGAAGAATAATGAGGACCCTTGGTATAATAGCCGAATATAACCCAATACATAACGGCCATATTTATCAGATAGAGAAGGCTAAGCTGATAAGTAAGGCCGATTTTGTAGTTGTGGTAATGAGCGGGGACTTTACCCAGAGGGGTGAGCCTGCAATAATCGACAAGTGGAAAAGGGCGGAACTCGCCTGCCGGGCGGGAGCAGACCTGGTCCTCGAGATGCCGTTTCTCTTCGCCACATCCAGCGCGGAAGGATTTGCTGCAGGTGGCGTGGGAATACTGGAAAACTTAGGAGTAATAGACGCCATTTCCTTCGGCGCCGAGTCGGATAACATGGAGGACCTTCAGTTCCTGGCTACCTTCCTCAGAGACGAGCCACCTGAATTTAAAGCAATTCTTAAAAAGCATCTGGACCTGGGTCTCTCATTTCCCAAAGCCAGAGAGCTGGCCGTGAACGAGTGTCTGGGAATAGACGCAGGAGCTATGCTTAAGTGGCCAAACAACATACTTGCAATTGAGTATTTAAAGCATATTGTCACCATGACTCCCATAGCCATAAAGCGCACTGTGAGTCACGGAGACGAAATGCTATCCGGAGCTGATACGGACCATTCCTCGGCGACGGCTATCAGAAGCAGTATCAGAAAGGGCCGAGTAGATGAGACTCGCAGATTCCTTCCTGAAAACGTTTATGCGTTCTTTGCAAACTACAAAGGTGAGTACGGCGGTTTTACCGAGAATTATTATAATGCCTTAAGGAGCGTAATTTTAAGATCCTCTCCTGAAGAGCTGGCGCAGGTCCAGGGAATGTCCGAGGGTATAGAAAACAAAATCAAAAAGGAAATCAGAAACCATTCCAATTACGAAGACTTTGCCTCGGCTCTTAAATCTAAGCGCTTTACAAGAACTGCCATTGACAGGCTTATGACCAGGACACTTATTGGAGTCAGGGATGGAATAGAAAAGGATACTTCTCTGTATACAAGGGTGCTGGCCTTTAAGGAAGATGCAGGCAGGCTCCTAAAAGAAATCAGGGAGAATGCAGGCATCCCCGTAGTGACAAACATAAACAAGCACGATGCTCTGCCACCTTACAGCAACTATGACATTATAGCAAGCGACATGTACAACCTTATATGCGGCTGCGATCTTTACGGTGGCAGCGACTATGTAATGCATCCTTGCAAGATTACAGAATCCTCTGTATAATGAAAAAAAGGAGAGTAATCATGAAAAACGTTCTAGTGTGCGTCACACAGCAAAAGGCGTGCGAAAGACTTATAAGATACGGAAAAGAATTGGTAGATGGTTCCGGCGGGGAGCTGATGGTAGTACACATTGCTCAGTACGACCTATCCAAACTGGCTGAAAATCACGACGCTGAGTCACTGGAGTACTTGTATCAGAAGTCCCTTGAATACGGCGCCAATCTCATTCTCGTCCGCTCAGGAAACGTTCCTGCCACCCTTGCCAGCATGATAAACAAGAATGACATTTCCATTATCGTCATGGGCGAGACCAGAAAGGAACATGAGGAAGACAGCACGACAGAGGCCTTCAAGCACGTGCTTCACGAAGACGTAAAGATAGTAGTTGTTCCCGAAGAAGAGGAATCGGAATTAGATGCATAAATATGATTTAATCATTGCCGGCGGCGGTGCAGCAGGATTGGTATGTGCCATTACTGCGGCAAGAAGAGGAAAGAGGGTTCTCATTCTGGAAAAGAATCCGGCTCTCGGCAAGAAGATTTACGCCACCGGAAACGGTCGGTGCAATATAACAAACAAAAAATGCGAGAATGCCGCATCCGTGCAGGCATTTTTCCATTCTATAGGACTGGAGATAATGTACGACGAGGAGGGCTGGGCCTATCCTATGTCCCGCCAGGCTGCCGACGTTGTTTACCTGCTGGAAAAGCAGATCAGGCATCTTGGAGTGGAAGTCCTTTGCTCCCGTGCTGTGGACTGGGTGGACTGGAATAAAAAAACCGGCTCAGGCTTTAAGGTTTCCTGCAGTCAGGAGACTTACGAGTCGGAGAAAATTCTCATCTCCTGCGGCGGAAAGGCTGCGCCTAAGTTCGGCACTACGGGGGATGGCTTTGCTCTGGCTCAGACCTTGGGACACAGCATTAAGAGGCCAATTCCTGTCCTGACTGGAATTGAGTGCAGCGACGATATAAAGAAGCTCAAAGGTGTGCGGGCCATGGCGGACTGCTCCCTTTACTGCAAAGGCGAAAAGGTGTTTTCCGAAAGAGGTGAAGTCCAGTTTACAGACTACGGCCTTTCGGGAATCTGCATTTTTAACATGAGCAGATTCTTGCTCGTGGGAGAGGATATTTCATTTTCCGACTATGAGATTTGCCTGGATTTCTCTATGGGCCGTGATATAAAAACGATTCTGGAGGAAAAGAAAAATGTGCCGGGTCTAACTGCTGCTGATGCCCTGAGAGGAATCCTGCCGGAGGAACTTGGGAAGTATATTGTGAGCCGTGCCGGTGAGTCTGCCGGTGAGTCAATCGAGGAAATAGCACGCTGCTACTGCGGACTCACATTTTCAGTCAAGGGTGCCCGGGGATGGCAAATGGCCCAGTGCACAAAGGGCGGCGTCAGTCTCGACGAGATAAACATGGACACAATGGAGTCTAAGCTTACGTCGGGATTATTCTTTGCCGGGGAGGTAATTGACTATGACGGTCCCTGCGGAGGATACAATCTGCAAAATGCCTGGGAGAGCGGAATAAAGGCGGGAATGAATGTATAGAATTCACGAGATAAAGTTAAAACTAAATCAGGACATAAAGATGATTCCCGACATGGTGAGAAGGCGCACCGGTGAGCGGGAGCTTGTAATGAAAAATATCACCATTGCCAGAGAGTCCATAGATGCCCGTGACAAGAGCAATATCCGCCGTGTCTATACGGTTGATTTTGATTCCAATATTTCTCTTAATCTGCCGGAAGCACCGGACATGACCTATCATCATCCGGTGGAACAGGCTGAGCTGAAATCCAGACCGGTCATTGTAGGCTTTGGTCCGGCAGGTATGTTTGCAGCTCTTATTTTGGCTGAAATGGGTGCAAGGCCCATTGTGCTGGAGCGAGGCAGGAAGGTATCGGAGCGGGCTGCTGACGTGAGCCGCTTTTGGAATGAAGGAAAGCTGAACACTGAGTCCAACGTACAGTTTGGCGAAGGAGGCGCGGGAACCTTTTCCGACGGCAAGCTGACTACGGGGATTAAGGACATCCGCATCAGAAAGGTGCTGGATGAATTCGTCCTGGCCGGTGCGGACAAGGAAATACTCTACAAGCAAAAGCCTCACATCGGCACGGACAAGCTGGTTGAAATAGTTTCGAATATAAGAAAGAAAATAGAGTCTCTTGGCGGTGAGGTCAGGTTTGAAAGCCGGCTGACGGAAATAAAGACCGGAGACAGTCCGGCAGGAAAAAGGGTTACAGGCATTGTTATAAACGAAGATGAATTCATTGAAACGGATCATCTTTGCCTGGCCATTGGTCACAGCGCCAGAGATACTTTTAAGATGCTCTTTGAAATGGGACTGGATATGAGTCAGAAGCCTTTCTCAATCGGTGTGAGAATCCAGCATCCACAAGCCATGATCAACGCTGCTCAGTACGGCGACCCGGCTGTAGCAAAGATTCTTGGACCTGCGGATTACAAGCTGTCTCATCACTGTGAGAATGGCAGGGGAGTCTACACATTCTGCATGTGCCCGGGTGGGCAGGTTATAGCAGCATCTTCCGAGGAAGGTATGCTTGTAACCAACGGCATGAGCAACAGCGCCAGAGACGGGCAGTATGCCAACAGCGGCCTTCTCGTTGACGTGAGAACAGATGACTTTGGCAGTGATGACATTCTAGCGGGGGTGGAGTTTCAGAGAAGGTACGAAAGGGCGGCTTATGAAATTGGCGGCAGCTACAGCCTTCCCAGGACGGCCTTTTCCGAGTTTACATATTCAGACGTGGCCAGGTGTCTGCCGGACTTTGCAGTGAGCTCCATAAATGAGGCAATGCCCTTTATGGGTAGAAGGCTCCGGGGATTTAACAGTCCCGATGCCATGCTCTTTGCCGTAGAAACAAGAAGCTCATCGCCGGTGAGATTCTTCCGGGATGAGCATTTCATGTCTAATATTAAAGGCCTCTTTCCTGCCGGAGAGGGCGCCGGTTACGCCGGCGGAATTATGTCTGCGGCAGTGGACGGCATAAAGGTTGCCGAGGCTATTTCTTTGCAAGGACCCAGGTCATAGAGTCCGTCATGTTTACACTGGCAAGCCTTAGCATTTCATCCACAAGGGAGCCGATGTAAATTTTTTCGTCCTTGTTATTATATATGGCTATTTCTGATTCAGTTTTCTGCTGCCAGGTACCTTCGAATTTGTATTTTCCAAAGTATCCTTCAGCATCCCCGTTTTTATCGAAGGTGAGTTTAACGTGGTCAGTGCCATCTGCGCTAATATGGCTCGTTGTCTCCCAGGTGCCTATGGCAAAGGCATCCGCAGTAATTTCCATGGGCTCCGGATCCTTGGGCTTTGTGCTGTGGACGAACATCATTACCACTGCCACCAGTATGACGGACATAGCCGTAATTGATATCATTAACTTCTTTGAATTCATTTCAGCAAGCTCTTTCCTGTCATTTCAGCAGGGATTTCTATTCCCATAGACTCCAGCATAGTCGGGGCAATGTCTGCAAGTCTGCCACCGTCTCTCACTCCCGGACTGTTTTCCGCAATGTGAACGAAGGGCACCGGGTTAAGTGAGTGGGAAGTAATAACTTCGTCGTGAGGTCCTATCATTGTGTCTGCGTTGCCGTGATCTGCAGTGAGGAAAATCTGACCGCCTTTTTCAAGGATGGCACCTGTGATTTTACCGATGCACTCATCAATTGCTTCGATGGCTTTTACCGCTGCATCCATTACGCCGGTGTGTCCCACCATGTCGGCGTTGGCAAAGTTAAGAATTATTACATCGTAATTATCGGAGCCGATGGCCTCAAGGACTTTGTCCGTAACCTCAAAGGCGCTCATCTCAGGCTGCATGTCGTAGGTGGCAACCTTAGGTGAGGGGACCAGAATGCGGTCCTCGTCTTTGTTGGGTTCTTCCACGCCGCCGTTAAAGAAGAATGTTACGTGGGCGTACTTTTCCGTCTCGGCTATTCTCAGCTGCTTCATTCCCAGGGATGAAATGTATTCTCCCAGAGTGTTGCTGTAGTGCTCCGGAGGATATGCAATTTGCACATTAGGCATGGTTGCGTCGTACTGGGTCATGCAGACGTAGCATAGATTGTCTATTTTCTTTGTTCTTTCAAATCCGTCGAAGGCATCATCAACAAAGGCGCGGGTGATTTCCCTGGCTCTGTCCGGGCGGAAGTTGTACATTACCATTCCGTCGCCGTCACTGACCATAGCAGTATCGTCAATTACGCAGGGCACCAGGAATTCATCGTCAACCTTGCGGCTGTAGGAATTCTTAATTGCCTGTGTGGGATTTTCCGCTGTGTCGCCTTCGCCTAATGTCATTGCGTCGTAAGCCTTCTGCACTCTGTCCCATCTTTTGTCTCTGTCCATGGCGTAGTATCTGCCGGAGATAACACCGATTCTTCCAAGGCCCACTTTCTTCATATGAGCCTCCAGCTCATTTGTGTAGTTAAGGGCGCATCTGGGAGGCACGTCACGGCCATCTAAGAAGCAGTGAATGACCATGTCCTTTACACCTTTCTCCTTGGCCATATCTATAAGGGCGAAGAGGTGGGTGATGTGGGAATGGACGCCGCCGTCTGAGAGGAGGCCGCAGGCGTGAAGGGTGGAGTCGTTTTTAATAACGTGATCCATTACCTCGTTTAGTGCATCGTTGTCAAAGAAGCTGCCGTCTTCAATGTGATTTGTAATGTTGGTCAGCTCCTGATATATAATTCTTCCGGCTCCTATATTAAGGTGACCGACTTCGGAATTACCCATCTGGCCATCAGGCAGGCCAACGTCCTTGCCGCTGGCTGCAATCTGTGTCATTGGATAACTGGAAAATATCTTGTCCAGATTTGGTTTTTTCGCCTGAGCAATGGCGTTACCGTGAGTCTCGGGATTTATTCCGAAACCGTCCATAATAAGTAGCATGGTTGGTCTTTTAAATTCTTTCATGTCATTTACCTCATTTCTGATTATGATTATAACATAGTTTTGCGAATTTAGACCATGATGTTATAATAGGCTCATGAATTGGACTGAGAGACAAAGAGAAGTAATAGATCAAAGTGGCAGCGATCTGCTGGTTGCGGCTGCGGCCGGATCGGGAAAGACCGCTGTTTTAGTTGAGAGAATTAAGAGACTTGTAATAGAAGAAGGGGTGCCTATTGACCGCTTCCTCGTTGTGACCTTCACCCGGGCTGCGGCGGCGGAAATGAAGGAAAAAATAGTAGACGCCATTACAAAGGCCGCTGAGGAGGACCCGGCAAAGAGCGCCATGCTCAGGCGCCAGCTGGATAAGATTCCCACATCTTCAATCAGCACTTTCGACTCCTTTGCAATTGATATTGTACGGGACTATTTTTATATAATAGACATTGAACCCAATCTCAGCATAATAGATCCGGACGAAGGGACCCTTCTTCAGATTGAGGCTATGGATGAGGTCTTCGATAAGATTTACGAAGAGGAAGACCCGGAGATAATCAATTACATTACCGCCTTTAGCCGCTACGACAGCGATACGGATTTGAAGAATAAATTAATCAGCATTTACGGCAGGCTCATGACTATGCCTGAAGGTCTTGGCTGGCTTCGCACAGTAATCGATTCCCAGGATGAAATCGAGAATCGGATAAAGGAATATGTAGCCCAGGTAACAAAGGCTGAAGCAGAAAGAGCTGAGGAGGTCCTGAGCCAGGCTCTGGAATATCTGGATGAGGAGGAGCAGAAAAAGACCTACGAAAAGGTTTACGCGGATCTGGAATTTGCAAAGAGCATAAAGGATGCCGACGTAAAAGACGTGTACGGTATCATTTCTTCGTATAAGTTTGAAAGCATGAATAACACCGGCGAACTTAAAAAGCTTGGTGACGATAAAGAAGTTTTTAAAGGATACAGGGATGAGGGCAAGGGAATTATAAATGAACTTGCCAAGAACTATTACAAAGATACCCTTGAAAATGAGCTGGCTGTGCAGCGCCTAACGCTTCCTTACATGGAGGCTATGCTTAATATTCTCACAGCCTTTGAGGAAAGCTATTCGCAGAAGAAGATAAAGCGCGGGGTCATGGATTTTGCCGACTCCAATCACTACGCCATTAATATATTAAAAGACGAGAATGTCTGCAGTGAGATCCGCGAAAAGTACGATTACATTTTCGTTGACGAATATCAGGACAGCAACTATCTGCAGGAAGCAATTATTGCCGCCATTAAAAGACCGGACAATCTCTTCATGGTAGGTGACATTAAGCAAAGCATCTACGGCTTCAGAATGGCTGAGCCGGATATTTTTAAAGCTCGCTACAGAGATTACAAGGAAGAAGATTCCGAGGGCGAAAAAATTGACCTGAACAGCAACTTCAGGAGCAAGAAGAGCGTCATAGATACGGTAAACGACATTTTCAAGGATTTAATGGAGGATTACGACGAGGACGCCATGCTCTATCTGGGAGATAGTTACGAAGGCGAAATCAGTCATAAATCCGAACTTCACGTAATGGATCTCTTTGAGAAAAGTGAAATCGATGATGAAGAACTTGCAAAGCTTAAGGATACGGAAATAGAGGCAAGGCTGGTGGCGAATCTTGTCCGGGAGAATCTTGGAAAAGAGATATACGATTCCAAACAGCAGACTGTGCGCCAGGTTGAAAAGAGAGACATAGTCATTCTCATCCGCAACGCGAAAAACAGAGCCGAGCTATATTACGAAGCACTCATGTCTGCCGGCATCGACGCATACATTGACGATAACAGCGGCTACTTTAACACAATAGAAATATCTTCATTTCTGGATTTGCTCAGAGTCATAGATAACCGCAGGCAGGACATTCCGCTCCTTTCGGTTCTGAGAATGCCGTGCTTTGACTTTTCCATTGATGATTTAATAAAGATAAGACTCTACGACAAGACGTCTTATTATCATGAGGCATTTATAAATTACGGAGCCGAGGAAGACGAGCCGGTGGACGAGAATCTTCAGAAGAAGGTTAGAGGCGTACTTGATTTTCTCGACAAATACGGCGAGAAGCAGGCCTATACTCCCGTTGATGAACTGGCCTGGGACCTTCTTGTGGAGACGGGATACTACAACTATGCAGGTGCTCTGCCGGCGGGAGAAAGAAGACAGGCGAACCTGAGAAACTTTGTTTCTACCGCATCTAAATATGCCTCCGGCAGCTTCTCCAGTCTTCATGGCCTCATCAGATACATTGAAAACGCCAAGGACAAAATTGACACGGGACAGGCAATGGATTCTTCCGAGGGTGACGACACAGTTAGGATTATGACCATTCACAAGAGCAAGGGACTTGAATTCCCCGTGGTTATTGTTGCCGGACTGGGCCAGGGCGTTACAAAAGATATAAACGATTCTTATGGCATATGGCACAGGGATATGGGCTACGCCATGCAGTATGTGAATCTGGAGGAAAAGTACAAGAGAAAAACAATTCTCCAAAATGTTATAACAAGCATGGAGCAAGCCAAGAGCATGGAAGAGGAAATCAGGATTCTCTACGTTGCTCTCACCCGGGCCAAGGAAAAGCTTATAATGGTAGGCACCGATGGGAAATGGGCCGAGAAACCATTCACTCCCGGCGTGCCTGACAGTAAATCTTATCTCAGACTTATTGCTCCCGTTATAGATGAAGGCATAACGGAAATGATCGTCCACAGCATGGATGAACTTACAGACAGCAGCTACGACATTGATGAGTCTCTTAACCGCTACGAGAGAATTGCGGCTCTGGAGGGCTATACACCTTCAGCAGCCAATGATGAACTGGCTGGACGTCTTTCTTTTGAATATCCATATCTTAAGGATCTGGAAAGAAAGACCAAGTATTCCGTAACGGAGCTCAATGCAGGTGACTCTCACAGGTACGACCTTAAAGTGCCCGACTTTGCAGCCGATGCTTCAAAGATTTCCGGGGCGCCTCTCGGAACCATTATGCATACTGTAATGGAGCATCTGGATTTTGGTGAGTGCAGCAGGCTAATGCAGACTAGCACTGTCGATGCCCTAGGCTATATTAAATCCACCATTGAAAAACTGGTAGAGGCTAGCTATCTTACCGAGGAAGAAGGGGCAGCTGTGAGAATCAATCAGATTGCCGGCTTCTTTAACAGCGACATCGGCCGGCGGGCGTCTAATGCAGAGACAGTGGAAAAGGAAAAACATTTCACAATTCTCCATGACATGGACGGAGAGGAAATCATCGTCCAGGGTGTCATTGACTGTTTCTTTGAAGAATATGGCAAGATGGTTCTGGTTGATTACAAGACAAACTACAATACCCAGGGCATTGAGGAGCTTTACCGTGAGCAGATGCAGCTTTACAAAGAGGCCCTTGAGAAATCCACAGGAAAGGAAGTTGCCGAAGCCCATCTTTATCTGTTTAAAGAAGGCAGAAGCGTAATGCTATAGTAAATAAACATATTGATAAATATTGTTCGTATTTGACACGAATTAAGTTTTAAAAGATTAAAGACAAGTATAAAAGGTATAATACAGACATCAGAAAAGATTATCGAAAGGAGATATTGATTATGAAAACTAAATTTTTTAAATGTTCACATTGCGGAAACGTAATACAGATGGTTGAAGATAAGGGCGTGCCGGTAGTATGCTGCGGCGAGCCTATGATGGAAATGAAGGCAAATACGGAAGATGCGGCAGTGGAAAAGCACGTACCGGCTGTCACTGTAGACGGTGACAAAATAGAAGTTGTTATCGGTGAGACTGAGCATCCCATGCTGGAAGAGCACCACATTCAGTTCATATATCTTGAAACCGAAAAGGGCGGCCAGATGAAAAAGCTTGAGGCCGGTGTAGAGCCTAAGGCTACATTCGTAGTAGGCGAGGATAAGCCCGTTGCAGTTTATGAACTGTGCAACCTTCACGGCCTTTGGGTTAAGGAGCTGTAAAAGTTGAACTTTATTCGAATCATTATTTGTCAAATATAGTTGACAAACGTAGATAGTTCGTATATAGTAAGCGGGTAATTTCAAGAAGAAGTTATCCGCTTCTCACCTTTTTGGCGAAAGCTGACTGGGTTAATAACAGAAATGTATTCCGGCAAATAGGGAATGTTACCTTGCGTCGGTTCGGTTGAGCGGATAACTATTGGATCCGCTTATTTATTTTGTAAGGAGGTGCGGTACAATTAGCAAGGATAACAGGCCGGTAAACGAAGAAATTCGCGGCAGCAAATTCAGAGTTATTTCAGACGACGGCGAACAGCTGGGGATACTGTCCAGAGATGAAGCTCTCAGAATAGCTGAGGAAAAGAATCTGGATCTTGTATGTGTATCGCCCAACGCAGATCCGCCGGTGTGCAAGATTCTTGATTACGGAAAGTTCCGTTACGATCAGCAGAAAAAAGAAAAGGAAGCCAAGAAGAAGCAGACTCAGACTCAGGTTAAGGAAATCAGGCTTAGTACCTTCATCGAGGAACACGACATTCAGGTTAAGGCCAACACAGCCAGCAAATTCCTTAAGGCAGGGGACAAAGTAAAGGTTACATTAAGGTTCAGAGGAAGAGAGCGTGACTACAAGTCAAGAGGCTTCGAGGTAATGGAGCAGTTTGCGGAAGTTGTATCTGAAGTAGCTGATGTAGAAAAGAAACCAAAATTCGAAGGCAGGAGTCTGACCATGTTCCTGTCACCGAAGAAGAAATAAAGCATAAAAGGAGGAGTTTAAAAATGGCAAAGAACAAGATGAAATCTCA